>DASXND010000411.1:0-10105 GCA_036495265.1 Dyella sp. | reverse complement strand
ATAGGGAAAGTCGGTGCCCAGCAGGAGCAACGTGTCGCAGGCCATCATGGCGTAGTAGCCGGAGGAGAAGCCGATCAGTCCGGTCATGCCGACGTCGAAGGGATTATCCCATTCGACATGTTCCTTGCCGCGCAAGGCATGCACGACGGGCGCTTTCAGTTTGGCGGCCAACGCCACCACTTCATCATGGGCGCCGGCGCAACCCGCACCGCACATCAGGGTGACGCGCTTGCCTTCGTTGATCAATGCAGCGAGTGCGTCCACGTCCGCATCGGCGGGAACCACGTTGGGTAGCCGTGGCACCGGCTGCGGCGATGGCTTCTGTGGACCAGCGTCGCGCATGGCGGTGTCGCCGGAGATCACGATGACGGCAACGCCCTGCTTGGTCACCGCTTCGCGTATGGCCGTTTCGACAATGCGCGGCACCTGGCTGGCGTCGGTAATGAGTTCGGCGTAGTGGCTGCACTCCTTGAACAGGATCTGCGGATGGGTCTCCTGGAAATAACCCGAACCCACCTCCGTGCTTGGAATATGCGCGGCAATCGCCAGCACCGGAACGCGAGTGCGGTGACAGTCGAACAAGCCGTTGATCAGATGCAAATTGCCAGGGCCGCAACTTCCTGCGCAAACGGCAAGCTTGCCCGTGAGCTGTGCTTCCGCGCCGGCGGCGAACGCTGCAACTTCTTCATGGCGAACCGGTATCCATGGAATACCCTTGTGGCCTCGCAGCGCATCCGTGATGCCGTTGAGCGAGTCACCCACAAGCCCGTAGATACCCGTCACTCCTGCCGCTTCCAAGGTCTCGACTAGCCGCTCGGCTACCGTTGTCATGATGCATCTCTCCCGTGGGCTATGAACGGCACCTCTTCGCACTCCCAACCCGGGGTGCCGGAAAGTGCGAGCGTGCCGCACACCTCGCCAACAAACCGTCAAGGCGCGGGATGAGTGTGGGTGAGTGATGAGCTAGGGAGACCCCTCTTTCGGGTAATCAACACCGCCCTTTGAGGTGCCGTTAGCGTGAGTAGAGGAGATGGCCCCTCAACCGCTGGCAGGTGCACGCCCGCCGTGCCATTCGCGTGTACCCTTCCCCAGCTATTCCATGCGGGAGCCTAGGCTTGCGCCTCGCGCTGAGCGTCTCTTGCGACAATCCAGCGCCTTTCGAGTGTGCGCATGATGGCGATTTCGATAAGCAGCGCCGACATCGCGAATGATCCAACCAGCACGGACGACATGGGTGTCCTCCTTATTGAGAGAGCGTCAAGATCGGCGCCGATTCGGACTGGCAACAGCTCCGATGGTGATGACTACAGCATGGCCATGTTGCGTCTTCGTTGCGCATTGATCTCACCGCCCCTGCTACGCAGCGGTCTGTTCAGGCCTTGTGGGCCCCATTTCACCGCTAAACCTTCAACAAACATTTACGCCCGCTGGCGCAACCTGATTCGGCACGAGGCGGGAGTCGGTCATGAGTCGCATTGCCGTAGTCACCGGCGGGACGCGCGGTTTGGGCCGCGCCATAGCCATTGCACTGAAATTGGATGGCTTCCAGGTCGTCGCCTTGTATTGCGGCCAGCACGAGGCAGCGGAACTGTTTCGCGAGGAAACCTCCATCCCCGTCTACGCCTGGAACGTGTCCCGATTTGAGGATTGCGCCGAGGGGGTGAAGCGCGTGGAAGCGGAGGTCGGGCCGATCGACGTGCTGGTCAACAATGCCGGAATCACCCGCGATGCCGTGCTGCACCGAATGAGCGCGCAGCAGTGGAGTGAGGTGATGTGCACCAATCTCGACTCGATGTTCAACATGTGCCGGCACGTGATCGAGGGCATGCGCGAGCGCGGCTATGGCCGCATTGTGAATATCAGCTCGATCAACGGACAGAAAGGACAGGTGGGCCAGGTCAATTACGCGGCCTCAAAGGCCGGTGTACTGGGCTTCACCCGCGCGCTCGCCCTGGAAAGCGCCTGCAAGGGCATTACGGTCAATGCGGTGGCGCCGGGCTATTGCGAAACCGAAATGATGGAGGCCATTCGGCCGGAGCTGTTGAAGGCGATCGTGGCGGGCATCCCCTGCGGCCGTCTGGGTCGGCCCCAGGATGTGGCGCAACTCGTCTCCCTGCTCGTCGGCGAGGGCGCCGGCTTCATTACCGGCGCCACCTTCAGTGTCAATGGCGGGCAATGGATGAGCTGAATTCATGGAGAATTCGCGTGACCTGTTCGGCGGGGCTTCGGGCCGCTATAGCTAGAGGAACTGCCTTTCAATTCGGCGTATCGTTGCAGGAGTCAGCGGACGACCCGCAAAAGGATGAGTCCAGGGAAGTGCCTGGTCAGCCAGGATGAAATATCGGCCTGTTACCTCCGACGAGGGCCGCGCCATGCAACAGATTTCCACCCACTTTTCGGCCGCAGCGAACCCGGCGTCATGGAAAGGACGACTGCGCGACGGTCGCCTGATTCATATCCGCCCCATCGATTCGGCGGATGTCTCGCTGGAACGTGATTTCCTGTCGCGACTGACCCCGGAAGGTCTGTCGTATCGCTTCCTGGGGCTTATCAAGGACAACAGCGAGGAAGCCGCCCGCGACCTGACCCATTTTGATCCATGCGAATTTGCGCTGGCCGCCCTTGCGGATGAGGACGGCAACGAGGTGGAGGTTGGCGTGGCCTGTTACCGCACCAGCGACGATGGCACGCGTTGCGACTGTGCCGTGACGGTGGATCCGGCGTGGCAGAAATGCGGCGTGGGCGGCATCCTCATGCAGCATCTCATCGGGATGGCGCGGTTGCGCGGCATTCGGCGGATGTACGCGGTAGACGCTGTTCGCAGTGCCGGCACGCACGCACTCGCACGGCACCTTGGTTTTCACAGCCGCCCCGATCCGGATGATCCCGCTTCGGTCACCTTCGAGCTTGAGCTGAACGACTAACAGTACGCCCAACGCCTGCCCTGCACTTCCGTTGAGGCGTCTGGACTTGTGCAAGCCACGTCGGTAGGACGCGGCTCCAGCGGCTTCGCAGGCCGCGAGCATCGAAAACATGCTCGGTGTCATGGGGAGGACTTATGGCGAATGCGTGGATTCTGGTGTCGGACGCGGCGAAGGCGCGGCTCTTCGAAATGGCCAGGCCCTCCCAGGCCTTGGTCGAGATTGCCTGCTTCACCAATCTCGATGGTCGCGGCGCCAACCGCAACAGCCTCGGTCGCAGGTTGCCGCGCGCGGAGGTCAGCCTCGGGCCGGCCCGACATGCCATCGAGCCGCGTAAGACGTGGCGGGAGAAGCATGCGCTGCAATTTGCGAAATCATTGAAGAAGGCCTTGATCAATGGGCAGGTACATCACCAGTTTGAGCGCCTCTTCCTGGTCGCCCCGCCCCGCTTCCTCGGCGTGCTTCATGAGAGCCTCGATGATCACCTCGCCTCACGCGTGGCTGGCGAGATAGGGAACGATCTCATTGCGCTGCGACCCAACGACCTGCTCGATCGCCTGCATGTGGCCTTTCCGCATGATTTTCGAGCGCACCCGGCGCATGCCGCGATGTAGCAGGCATGCCTATTGCAAAGTGCGCGCTGCTTCGAGCACCCTTGGTCAAGAGGCGGAGCACGCATGTGCGCGTAGGCGTGAGGGGCGTTGGCCAGCACACCCGGCTGCGCAGATGACTGGCAGTGCGCGGGGCATCACGGGCGTGCGCAAGCATCATGTGTCGATGGCGCTATAACGCTTCAGGGGGCTGGGGACGCCCTAGGCGGCCAGCCCGAATCTAAGCTTCATGAAAGCCGCTTGAGCCGATACTTCGTTATTTGGCAGAGGAAAAATCCTTTTCCAGCAACGATTTGGCTCGACTTCTGATTAACTCCACTCAACGAACAGTCACTATCGGTGCCGCTTGAACAAAACCTTCGTGAATCAAAGGCAGGAGCCCATCCCACGAAAAGGAATTTATCGGGTCCTTGTGTGCCGGCCCAATCATCGGCTGGGCAATATGGTCTTGCTTACGCCGCTCATTACTGAACTAGAGCGTCTTTATAAGGGCGTCGAGATCGACATCCTTGCGGAAGGCGATATCGCGAAGGAAGTTTTCAGCACGTTTTTCAGCGTGAAGAACATTTATTGCCTGCCCAAGCGTGGCTTCAAGCGCCCTGTACGCTTCCTGCGCATGCTGTTTCAGGTCAGAAAGACGCAGTACGACCTGATCATCGACCCCATCCTGGGATCGGGTTTCAGTCGCGCACTGGTGAAATTCAGCAAGGGCCGATTCAAGCTTGGCTTCAGCGATACACCGGAAAAATCGGGGCTGACACAGAACGTGCCGCATGCGGCGGCCGCGCCGCATATGGCAAAGCGATCAATCGATCTGCTGCACTGGGATCCGTCCCACGCCAGTGGCGTATCCATCGACTACCCCACCCTGGATATGCGCCTGACGGATGCCGAGCGTGCGCACGGGCGCAAAGTCATTCGTGACCTCCTGGCGGTTCCGCAACAGGCGATGACCCCGCTGGTGGTCGGTGTCTTTGCCAATGCCACTGGTGCAAAGCGCTATCCGCTGGAGTGGTGGCAGGAGTTCTTGGCCACTTTCAAGGAGCTGAGTCCGCCATCGAACCTCGTCGAAATCGTGCCCATGCATGGACGCTCGATGCTCGATTCGGCATGGCCGGGCTACTTCACCACCGATATCCGCCGCATGAGTGCGGTGATGGCGGGCGTCGACCTGATGATCAGCGCCGATTGCGGCGTCATGCACCTTGCGGTCGCCTCTCGCGTGCCGACCGTGGGCCTGTTCAGCGTTACCGACGCATCGGTTTATGAGCCTTACGGTCTGGGCAGCTGCGCCCTGGTCACCAAGGACCTGTCGGCCCGGGAAACCGCCAACCAGGTGGTCGAGTCGTTCGCGGGCCTGTTGGGCAAGGGTCCGTCAGCACCGGCGCCGCGCGAATCGATAGCGTCAGGCCAGCCGATCGAGGCCATCGTCAGCCCGGCTGGACGGTAAGCGCGGCTTGCTGCCCCGAGACATGGGGACGCGTATCTGGCACCCTGCGCGTCCTTACGGCACACACGATGACTTCCGATGGCGGCTGAACAAGCATTGCCGATTCCGCCGGTACCAGCGGAGATGGCCCTGCGGCGCGAACGAATCCAGCGATGGCTGCTGATGCTCGGCGCGCTCCTGCTGCTGGCGGCGGGCATGGGCTTGCGCGGCCCGACGCCTTCGGACGAGCCGCGCTTCGCCCTGGTGGCGCATCAAATGGTGGCCTCCGGCAACTGGCTGATCCCCCATCGGGGAGCGGACTGGTACTCCGATAAACCGCCCACCTTCATGGCCATGCAGGCGCTGTCGTACAGCCTGACCGGTCAATGGTGGGTGGCCTTCCTGCTGCCTTCCCTGCTCTGCTCGCTCGGCACGCTGTGGTTGGTCTACGACCTGGGCCGGCGGCTTTGGGGGCATCGCGCCGGCGTGTGGGCCGGGCTCGCCTTGCTGTGTACGGTGCAGTTCGTGTTCCAGGCCAAGCGCGGCCAGATCGACCCCACGGTGACCTTCTTCGTGACCTTGGCCAACTATGGGTTGCTGCGTCATTTCCTGCGGGGACCGGACTGGCGCGCGTTCTGGCTCGGCTGCTTCGCAGCAGGACTCGGCGTCATCACCAAGGGTGTTGGCGTGCTGGCCTTCCTGATGTTCCTGCCCTGGCTGTTCGCACGCCGGCAAGGCTGGAACCAGCTGCCATCGATCAAGGGACATGCGCTGCTCTGGCTGGGTGGTGCCGTGGCGTTTGTCGCGGCCATCGCCCTATGGCTGGTGCCGCTGCTGCTCTACGTGCATACGCACGACAGCGTGACCGCACGGGACTATCTCCACGACATCTTCTTCAACCAGACGGTGAATCGTTATGTTCACCCGTGGAACAGTTTTCAGCCGCCGTGGTTCTACCTCGAGGTGATCGTTACCTCGTGGCTGCCGCTGACACTGGCCCTGCCAGGGCTGCTGCCGGCGTGGCGGCAACAGCTGCGGGAGCGCGACGCGCGCTTTCTGCTGCCGATGATGTGGGTGGTGTTGCTGATCCTGTTCTTCAGCCTGACCCGGGCCAAGCGCGACGTCTACATCATGCCGGCGCTGCCGCTGCTTGCGCTGTGTGCGGGCCCCTTCCTCGAATCCATCATGCAGCGACGTTGGGCGCAGTGGACCGCGATCGGCTTCCTGCTACTGCTCGCGCTGCCGGCGCTGGGCCTGGGGGCGCACTCGTTGCTGTTCCATTCGGCGTTCGCCACGCGCTTTGCGACGGCAAGGCAACTCGGCGACCAGGCCGCGTCGATCTGGTGGATGTTTGTCGCGGCGGGCGTGTGGCTCTTGCTGTGCGTGCTGGTGTTCCGGGTGCGGCGCGCGGGTGTGGCCTTGCTTGCTGGCCTCGCTGGCTTCTGGTTGCTATGGAGCCTGTGGGGCGCGCCGTTGTTGGCCAAGGCGAGCTCACCGGCCGGCCTGGTGCAACGGGTCGAGCAGACGATCGGACCGGACGGGGAGCTGGCACTCGTCGCCTGGAAAGAAGAATTGCCCCTGGCCTTCGAGCGCAAGGTCACCGATTTTGGCTTTGTCACGCCGTGGCATCGCCAGTTGTCCGACGCCATCCGGTGGCAGGAACAGGAGCCGGCTCAGCGCTGGGTGCTGATCCTGTCGGACGTGATGGCACCGTGCGTCAATCGCGACGCTTCCATCGACATGGGCGTGACGAGCGGACGCGACTGGCGGCTCTACCGGCTCGATGCCATTGCACCGGCGTGTCGCGGCGGCGACGTGCCTGAGGGTAAGGTCGAGGATTGGGGTGGTGTCGACAGCCATCGCTGATGTTGCGTCCGCGCCGCATGACGATGCAGCCCGGCGGCATCCATCCTTCCCTACCGTCGGCTGCTGGCAAACCACAGCAGCCCCACAGCGAGCCTGAGTCATCCCCGTGACGCCATCAAACAGCCCGAACCAGCCCTTGCCCGCTACGCCGCGCTCGCCACTCGCATGGGCCCTGCGGTGGTCATGGCTGCTGTTTTGGGTGCCGGCGGCGCTGATCGCCATGTTTCAGCACGGCCCGATGCCGATGTATTCCACGCGGACCCTGTCGGTAGCGTGGGAAATGTGGATTCATCACAGCTTTCTGGTTCCCTACCTCAACGGCGTGCCGTACAGCGACAAGCCGCCGTTGCTGTTGTGGCTGATCCATCTGGGCTGGGCGATCGGCGGCGTTGGCGATGTCTGGCCGCGTCTGCTCGAAGTGATGCTGGGCGGCCTGCAGCTGATCCTGGTCTCCAGGCTCGCGCGCCGGCTGTTTCCTGAGCGGCCGCTGGTCGCCCACGTCACGCCGTGGATCCTGCTCGCGTTCTCCTATGGTTTCCTGTTCGGCCTGCAGGTGATGTACGAGGTGCTGTTGGCGAACTGCGTGCTTGCCGCGCTGTTGTGCCTGGTGCCGACGCCACGTAACGAAGCGCCTCGCTTTGCCTGGTTTGCCCTGGCGGTCGGGCTGGGTTTGCTGGCCAAGGGGCCGGTGATGTTGCTGCATGTGGCCTTCCCCTGGTTGCTGGGCCCGCTGTGGAGTCAGTGGGCGCGGCGTGAGCGGCGCCAGTGGTACGTGCGCGGCGGCGGCGCCATGCTGGTGGGTCTCGCTGTGCTGCTGACGTGGGCGCTGCTGGCCGCATGGGCCGGTGGTGAAACGTATCGACAGAAGTTGCTGGTCCACCAGACCGCCGGTCGCGTGGTCGATGCCTTTGCCCATGCCGAGCCGTTCTGGTGGTATGTGCCGGTGATTCCGATGCTGGTGTTTCCGGTCGTGCTGTGGCCGCGCGTGTGGGTGGCGTTGGCAAGCTTGCGCCGTCCGTTCGAATCGGGGCTGCGTTTCCTGCTCGCATGGATCGGCCCGGTCTTGCTGGGCTTTTCGCTGGTCAGTGGCAAGCAGCCGTATTACCTGCTGCCCGAATATGCCGGCTTCGCCATGTTGATGGCGGTGGCGCTGTTGCGCCTGCAGGAGCGTCAAGGCGCGGGCAGTCGTTGGCTCGGTCCGTGGCCCATGGCGCTGGTGAGCGGGGTCATGGGCGTCGCCCTGATCTCGCTAGGCGCGCTCGTGCGTCATGGCATCGCAGCCGACCCGCAGTTCGTGACCGTCGTGCCTTATAGCGTGCCCTTCGGTGTCCTGTACCTGTTGCTCGCGGTGGCCTTGGTCGCCATTCGCAAGGGCGAGTTGTATCGCGTGGCGTGCGTTGGCCTCATCGCCACCGTCGCCGCCAATGGCTTGTTCAGCCTGACGCTATGGCCCGCCTACGACTTCGCTCCGGTGGCGGCGCTGCTTGCGAAGGCCGAGGCCACCGGTCAGTCGGTCGCCAGCGTCGATACGAACGATGGCCAGTACACCTTTCTCGGTCGCCTGACCCGCCCCGTGGACCTGGTGCATGGACTCGACGCCACCAAGGCATGGGCGGCCGCGCATCCGGATGGGCTGATCGTTACCTACCCGAAGCGTTTGTCCGACGCTGATCGGGCGCACGCCGTCTATACCCAGCCGTTCCGCGGCATCTGGCTGGCCGTGTGGCCCGCGCCAGCGTATGCGGAAGCGTTGGAAAAACGGCAGGTTTCGGACTGAGCCACGCTTGAATCAAGCCAGGAGATCGCCGTAGTAGTTGCGCCGTGCGCGTCATCGCACGCGAAATGCCATGCCTTGGATCGCCGGCATCCGCCCCCATGACGATAAGCTCCATCACCCATCGAGGTTCCTTCATGGAATACCGGCAATTGGGCGCATCGGGCTTCAAGGTCCCGCTGCTTAGCTTTGGCACGGGCACGTTCGGCGGCAAAGGCGAGTTCTTCGGCGCCTGGGGCAAGACGGATATTGCAGAAGCCCGGCGACTGGTCGACATCTGCCTCGATGCAGGCCTGACCATGTTCGACAGCGCGGACGTCTATTCCGATGGCGCCGCCGAGTCCATCCTAGGCGAGGCGATCAGAGGGCGACGCGATCGCGTGCTGATTTCCACCAAGGCCACCTTCCGCTCGGGTGACGACGCGAACGATGTCGGCTCCTCGCGCTTTCATCTGCTGAAGGCCGTCGACGCTGCGTTGAAGCGCCTGGGCACGGACTACATCGACCTGTTCCAGCTGCATGGATTCGACGCCAAGACGCCGGTCGAGGAAACGCTTTCCACGCTGGATGACCTGGTGCGCGCGGGCAAGATTCGCTACGTGGGCGCGTCCAACTTTTCCGGCTGGCATCTGATGAAATCGCTCGCCGTGGCGGACCGTTACGGTTATCCGCGCTATATCGCCCATCAGGCCTACTACTCGCTGATCGGTCGCGACTATGAGTCGGAGTTGATGCCATTGGGCCTGGACCAGGGCGTAGGCGCCGTCGTATGGAGCCCGCTTGGCTGGGGTCGACTTACCGGCAAGTTGCGTCGGGGCGCTGTGCTGCCCGCGCAAAGTCGCTTGCACGCGACCGGCGACAAGGGGCCGCAGATGGATGACGAATATCTCTATCGGGTGCTCGATGCGCTGGACGTCATGGCGGCAGAGACCGGCAAGAGCGTGCCGCAGATCGCCCTGAACTGGCTATTGCAGCGACCCACGGTAGCGACGGTGGTGATCGGTGCGCGCAATGAGGAACAACTGCGCCAGAACCTGGGCGCCGTGGGCTGGAGCCTCACGGCGGAACAGGTCGCCAAACTGGATGCAGCCAGTGCGTTCACGCCGGCCTACCCCTATTGGCATCAAGGCGGCTTCGCCGAGCTCATTCCGTCGCCAGTCTGAGCGTCCGCGCGTTTTGCCCGTCACGCCGCGCTTAGCGCGGCGTCGACAATAGTTTGCGCTTCCTGCAACAGCAGCTGCAGGTGTGCTTCATCCTTGAAGCTCTCCGCGTAGATCTTGTAGATATCCTCGGTGCCCGACGGGCGCGCGGCGAACCAGCCGCTTTCGGAGACGACCTTGATCCCGCCAATCGATGCGCCATTGGCAGGCGCGCGATCGAGCACGCTCACGATCTTCTCGCCCGCCAGTTCGGTGTTCTTCACCTGTTCTGGCGAGAGTTTGGCAAGCCGCGCTTTCTGTTCCGCATGGGCGGGCGCGTCGACACGTTCGGAAAGCGGGCTGCC
>DASXND010000410.1:0-4158 GCA_036495265.1 Dyella sp. | reverse complement strand
ATCACACAAAACCCGTGCAGCCGCGCGGGTTTGCAGGGCAACCAGGAAGGTCTGGATAGGGGTTTTACACAGCGTCACATGGCTGTCAAGGCAAGTCCCGTGCCTATGTCAGTTGTATGAACGCCAGCCGAGTAAGAATTTTAACCACTTGAATTTAAAGGCTATTTCATCATGGTTAAAACTTACGCAGAACGTCATGAACGCCGTTTTCATGCGCCTGAAAGCACTCCCTCAACGATGCATCCACAGACTTATCCACAGCTGCTGTGGATAAATGGAAAAGACCCCTGCCAAGAGTCACTTAGCCTCGACTCCTAGATGACGGGGCAGCTATCGGATGCAAGCTGCGGCCAGCCGACCATTCGCCACCGCACGTAGCACTTCGTCGCACCATCCCGGAGCTTAACGACCCCGGTTACACTGAGCCGCCACGAGGTGTTCATGCCCGCCGTCCTTCGCGTCGCGCTCCCGGTTCCGCTGCCGACCCTGTTCGACTACCTGCCGCCTGCGGCAGGCGTGGCGAGCGTGGGTAGCCGCGTGCTGGTGCCGTTCGGTAAGAGCACGGCAGTAGGCATCGTGGTGGCGTGCGATGTCGAAACCGCCGTAGGGCAGGCCCGGCTTAAGCAAGCGCTGCGCGTGCTGGACGACGACGCCCTGCTCGACAGCGAGTTGATGACCACCCTGGCATGGGCTGCCGACTACTGGCTGGGCGCTCCCGGCGAGGCGTATGCCAATGCGCTGCCGCTGGCCTTGCGCGAAGACCGCGCCCTGCCAGACACGCGGGAGGAAATGTGGGAGCTCACCCAGGCCGGTCGCAGCGCGCTCGATGCCGCCAGCCGCCGTGGCCGCAGCCGCGCCTTACTGGAAACACTGGCGGCCGGGCCGCTCACCGCCGATGTGCTCCATGAGGCCCTGCCCGGCTGGCGCGATGCAGCGCGTCGATTGTCGGAGGCCAGCTTGATCGCGCGGGTCGAATCCCGGCTCGCTACCCATACGCCCTCCACGGTGGCGCCGGCCCTGAGCGCTGAGCAGCAGCAGGCGGTGATGACGATCGGTGCATCGCTGGGCCGATTTCAGCCGTTCCTGCTCGATGGCGTCACCGGCAGCGGCAAGACCGAGGTGTATCTGGCGCTGATCGAACAGGTCATCGCCCAGGGCAAGCAGGCGCTGCTGCTGGTGCCGGAGATCGGCCTCGCGCCACAGACCGTACGGCGGCTGCGCGATCGGCTTGGCGTGTCGGTACAGGTGCTGCATTCCAATCTGGCCGAAGGCGATCGAGCGCGCGCCTGGCTGCGCGCACGCACGGGGGAAGCCAAAGTCATCCTGGGCACGCGCTCGGCCGTGTTCACGCCACTTCCGCATGCCGGCCTGATCGTGGTCGATGAAGAACACGACAGCGCCTATAAACAACAGGAAGGTTTCCGCTATCACGCGCGTGATCTGGCCTTGCTGCGTGCGCGCGCGCTCAACGTGCCGGTGGTGCTGGGCTCAGCGACACCTTCGCTGGAATCCCTGGCCAATGTGAAAGCCGGTCGCTACCAGTCGCTGCATCTGCGCGCGCGGCCAGGCGCCATCCGGCCGCCGCAGGTACAGATCGTGGACATGCGTGCGCAACGGCTGGAACACGGCCTGTCGCCGGCCCTGCTCGCCGCGGTGGCCGACACCGTGGCGCGTGGCGAGCAGGCGCTGGTGTTTCGCAACCGTCGTGGCTATGCGCCCGTCTTGCTCTGCCACGCCTGCGGCTGGCATGCCGAATGCCCGCGCTGCGAACACCCGCTGACCTTGCATGCCGGCCGTCGCCAGCTGATCTGTCACCACTGCGATTACAGCGCGCGCGTGCCCGAGCAGTGCCCGGCCTGCCACGCACCCGACCTCAAGCCCCAGGGCCAAGGCACGGAGAGACTGGAAGAAGCGCTGGTTGCGCGCTTCACCGACGTGCCGGTGCTGCGCATCGACCGCGAGACCACGCGCCGGCGCGATGCGTTCGAGCAACTGCTGGAGGGGCTGCATGAGGATCGTCCCGCGATCCTCGTCGGCACGCAGATGCTGGCCAAAGGCCACGACCTGCCCAACCTCACCCTCGTCGCAATCGTGGGCGTGGATGAAGGCCTGCACAGCGTGGATTTCCGCGCCAGCGAACGACTCGCCCAACTGGTGGTGCAAGTCGCCGGACGCGCGGGACGCGCCAGCAAACCGGGGCGCGTGTTGCTGCAAACCCATCATCCGGATCATCCCCTGCTGCGCCAGCTGCTCGCCCAGGGTTATGCCGCGGCTGCCAGCAGCCTGCTCGATGAGCGTCGCAGCATCGATCTGCCGCCCTATGGCCATCAGGTCTTGCTGCGCGCGGAAGCGCATCAGCGCGAACACGTGGATGCCTTTCTCGCCGACGCGAACGCTGCGCTGGCTGGCGCACCCTTGCAGATTGCCGGCCCGATGCCTGCCCCCATGCCCTTGCGTGCAGGCCGTCATCGCGGGCAGTTGCTCATCGAGGCCACCAGCCGCGGCGCCTTGCACGCGTTGCTGCGGCCCTGGCACCAGTCGCTGTGGCGCCTGCCTTCCGCGCGCCGCGTGCGCTGGTCGCTGGACGTCGATCCGATCGATCTCTACTGAGCAAAGACCGAAGGAAGCGATACCTTCCTACGTACCCTGGACTCTTGCAGCGCGAGGCTTGGCATGGACGACAACAACGCACGTTCTCCCTCGACACCACCTCACGTGGTCATCCTCGGCGGAGGCTTCGGCGGGCTGGCCGCGGCCCGCGGGCTCGCGGACACCGAGGCTCGCATCACGCTGATCGATCGACGCAATCACCATCTGTTTCAACCCCTGCTCTACCAGGTGGCCACCGCTGGCCTGTCAGCGCCCTCCATCGCAGCGCCCTTGCGGCAGATTCTGCGCAAGCAGACTAATGTCACCGTCTTGATGGATGAAGCCCTGGATGTCGATCTTGCACGACGTCGCGTTCGGTTGGTCAGCGGCGAGTTGGGCTACGACGCACTCATCGTCGCCACCGGTGCGACGCATGCGTACTTCGGGCATGACGAATGGGAAGCCCACGCGCCGGGGCTCAAAACGCTGGACGATGCTTTCACCGTTCGTCGCCGGGTACTGCTGGCCTTCGAGAGGGCCGAACGCGAGGACGATCCGGCACGACGGCAGCAGTGGCTCAACTTTGTCGTGGTCGGCGGCGGCGCGACCGGCGTCGAACTCGCCGGCACGCTGGCTGAACTCGCCCGACACACCTTGCCACGCGAATTCCGTCGGGCCGATCCGCGCCAGGCCAATGTCTTGCTGGTGGAGGCTGGGCCGCGGCTCTTGCCTGCCTTCGATACGGACCTCTCCGAAAAGGCGCGTCGGCAGCTGCACAAGCTCGGCGTCGACATACGGCTCGACACCGCCGTGACCGCCATCGACGGCAACGGCGTCATGCTTGGTGACACGCCGTATACCGCACGCACGGTGCTGTGGGCTGCGGGTGTCGCCGCGTCACCCCTGGGCCGGGTGCTGGGCGCGCCCGTGGACCGCGCGGGACGCGTGCTGGTGCGGCCGGATCTCAGCCTGCCGGGTCATCCGGAAGTTTTTGTGATCGGCGATCTGGCCAGTGTCACGCAGGAGAGCGGCCAGCTGGTTCCCGGCGTGGCACCCGCCGCCAAGCAGATGGGCCGTTACGTCGCCGATGCGCTTCGGGCCGGTTGGCGCGGCACCCCGCTCATGCGCCCGTTCCGTTATCGCGACGATGGCGTGCTGGCGACCATTGGGCGCATGGCCGCCGTAGCGCAGTTTGGCCGCCTGAAGCTGTCCGGCCTGCTGGCCTGGTGGGTATGGCTGCTGGCGCATGTGACCTTTCTGATCGGCTTCCGCAACCGGCTGGTGGTACTGCTGGACTGGGGCTGGTCATACTGGACCTACCAGCGCCATGCACGCATCGTCACCGGGTCCGATACGCCATCGCGTGCTCCACAGGCCTTGCCTGACGACGAGTAGCGTGGAGAATCAACGCTTCACCCAGACGGAAATCGACGTGCCTTCCCAACTAGAACAACTGCGCCAGTACACCACCGTAGTCGCCGACACCGGTGACATCGAGGCCATCGCCCGCTATCGGCCGGTGGATGCCACCACCAACCCCTCCCTGCTGCTTAAGGCTGCCGAGCTGCC
>DASXND010000409.1:0-6672 GCA_036495265.1 Dyella sp. | reverse complement strand
GGAACTCGTGCGCCTGCGGCAGCAACAGCCCTGAGTCCGAAATGAACCTCGGTTCTGTAGGAGCGCATTAGGGTGTTGGTGGTTGGAGGGATCGTCTACCGTTCAAAGCGGTAGTTGATGCTTGCGCGACTGAATTCGGTGGCGGTGAGCGCCTCGAAATTCCAGCGGCCGCTGATGTGGTAGCGCAGCGTGATGACCTGGCCGGGATCAAACAGCCCGACGCCATAGCTGAAATAGAGTCGGGGCGAGAGGTATTTGCCGACGGTGAAGGCGGAACCGCCGCCCAGCGCATCGTTGTTGGTGACGCCGACGTCGTCGATGCCTAGTCGGGCGCCGATGCCCTTGGCCAACAGGTTGCCCGCGGCCGAGCCCAGGGCCTGCGCGGCCGCGTTCACCATATTGCCTTCATTGCCCCTGACCTGGGACAGCGGCCTGCCGGTAATCAGGTAGGCGAGGGCGTCCGATTGCTGCATCTCCGGTTGCGAGAAGACGTTGAGCACCGGGCGTTGCGCGGTGCCGGTCACGATCAGTCCCACCTCCTGGCCATCACTGATGGTCGCGTTGGGATTGAGGCGACGAACGGCGCGGATATTCAGGCCGGGGTTGTCGATCGGCGTGCTGGCGAACAGCAGCTGGCCGCGCGAGATCTGCAGGTTCTGACCGTAGGCCCGATAGGTACCGCTCACGTCGATCTGGCCTTGGCCCAGGGCACTGCGGCCGGGACGTTCGCTCACCACCAGCTGGCCTCGCAGCTGGCCGTCCAGGCCCATGCCGACGAGATGGGTCTTCTCGCCCAAGTGGATGGTGACGGTGGTGGTGATCGGCAATCTGACCGCCTGTTCCTCACGATGGGGATCGTCCACCACGATCACGTCGGGTGATGCCTGGGTCGCTCCCGCGCCCGGCAACTTGGAAAGATCCACGTCGGCACTGTCCAGAGTAATGGAGCCGCTGATGTCCAACCCCTCGGTGCCATGGCGCAGGGAGAGATCGGGCGAGACTGCCACCTTGGCCGAAGGAATGTCGACGGCAGTGAAATTGCTGCCTCTGACCGACAGCACGGCTTGTGCGTCGGCGCCAAGCGCCGCGGAGCCCTTTAGCGCGACGCTGCCGCTGCCCGAATGCAGCGCGCCATCGATAATGAAGTGCCGCGCGTCCCGCGTGCTGACGGTGATCCGACCCTCGCTGAGCTTCAATCCCATGGCGGGAATCTCGGCGGCCAGATCGCTGGCCGTCGCTTGCCCGTTGATCGCTGGCTGGGCCACCGTTCCGCCCAGGCTGAAGTCGCCACTTATGGCGCCCCTGGGCTTGACCACCGCGTTGGTGAAGATCTCCAGCAGCGCCAGGTTGGTTACGTGCATGGAGACGCGACCCGCAAGGGCCTGCTGGGCGCCGCTGATCGTGACCTGGCCATCCAGACGTCCGTTGTTGGTAAGCCCCGCATGCAGGTCGATACGCTGATTCGAAGGGCTCAGCTGCGCGTTGAGCGCGAGGTTGTCGTAGGTCAGCAGGGGTTGGTCAGCACGATCGGCGTAGGCGATCGAACCGCGTGCGGAGGTGATCGATGCCGTGCCATTCAGTGCGCCCGCGGTATTGCGCCGAATATTGCCACTGCCTTCCAGGGTACCTTCCACACGCATGGGCACCTTGCTGCTGCTCACCGCGCTCAGCACCAGGGCGATGGGCAGGCTGCGCAGCCGATAGCTCGCATCCAGGTTGCCGGCCTTGTCCTGTTTGGCGGCGGCGCACAGCAGCGGCTCGCCGGCGGTCAGGCACAACTCGGAAACACTCATCGCGCCGTCGTTGTACGAAAGCTGGGTGGACTGCTGCAGGCGCCACGGCGGCAAGCCCTGCACGTCGATGGTGAGCGAGGACAGCGTGCCATTCCAGGCCGGGCCCCGCAGGCTGCCATTGAGCGCCAGCGTGGTCGACAGCGAGGCGCCGTGGGCATTGAGCGTGAGGTTGTGTCGTTCTGCCGTACCGTCGCCGCGCACGGCCACCTGGGTGAAGGCGAGGCCGCCTGCATTCACGCCCGACGCCTGCAGGTCGAGCCTGCCGCCGGGACGACTGATGTCGGGCACGTTGGCGATCAGGCGCAGGCTATCCACGCGTTGCCCCGCGTAGCTGAGCGCTTGTCCCTGCAAGTTGGCATCGACGGCCAGCCCGGGGTAGTGGCCGAGTACTTGGATATTGCCCTGCACGCGACCGGCGGCGTCGGGCAGCCAGTCCGCCAGCGTGGCGATGGCCAGCCTGATGGCGACGTTGTTGCTGTTGCCTGGCCGCGCGTCGATGCGTACGTCGCTGCCGCCGGAGACGAGGTGCAGCTGGCCATTGAGCACGCCTTCAGGCGGCAAATGCAGCTTGCCTTCGCCGCGCACGGTGCGATCGCGCAGCCGGCCAACCAGCTTGCGGATCTCCAGCGTGACATCGGGTCGATCCTTCGGCAACGTGCCTTGCGAGGCGATGTCGAAATCGAGCGAACCCTGCCACTTCGCCAGCAAATGGCCGGGGTCGAACTTGTCGGCGGTGGCCTCCAGATCCCAGGCCAATGCAGGTTGCACGGTGAGCGTGCCCTTGGCGTCCATGCGGCCCTGTGGCTGCTTGATGGTGAGCGAGTGCAGCGTGATCAACTGTTGCGTGCCGTCGAGGCTGAGCGAAATGTCGGCGAGCTTTCCCGGTGGTCCGAGCGCGAGGTCGCCCTCGGCATGGAACTGATCGACGCTGCCCTTGGCTTTGAGGCTGCCATGACTCCATAGCGCTTGTCCGACCAGTGTCTCGGGCAGTTCGAGACCCGCCCAGTCGACCGTCAGGTCCGCCGACATCGGTTGATCGCCGAGCTGCACCACCCCTCGCGCCGTGACATCGCCCTTGAACTGTGGCGACGCCAGGTCGACCTGTTCCAGTGTGAGTGTCTTGAAATCGTCGCTGAAACGCGCGCTGAGCGGGCGCAATTGCAGCTGGTAGTCGTTGAGCCCCAGTTGACCGGTCAGGGTGCCGCTGCGGCGATCGCCATGGCCTGCGAGTGCCACGGTCAGGGCGGTGAGGGAACTCTCACCGAGCAGGGGCTTGGGGTTGAAGCTTGGCGCGTCCAGCTGCGCTGTCCAGTCGTAGTTGCCGCTTTGCGCCAACGCCAGTTGCAGATGCGCTGCCATCGGCTGGGTGAGCTGCAGGTCGGCATGGGCGCTCTTGCCGTCGCCACCTGCGTCCAGTTGGCCGGCATAGTCAGTGCCAGCCAGGCTCCAGGCGAAACTGAGCTTGCCGTTGCCGCGGTAGTTGCCGGCCAGCACCAGGGTGCCGTCGAGATCGACATGACCATCCGGCGCGCGCAGGGCGAGCTGCCGCAACTCGATGCCTTGGGACGTCCACGAACCGATCAGATCCAGACTATGCGAGGCGAACAGCAGCTGGCCGTCCTGGGTCAGTCGGAATGAGCCGACATGAGCGCGATCCAGCACCATGTTGAATGGCGGCTGCAGTGAAAAACTGCTGCTTTCGCTCTGCGGGTTGCTCTTGGCCAAGGCGATATCCACACCATCGGCGTCGAGATCGAGCGCATGCACACGCTTGTGCAGCAGCGAAGGTACGCGCAGGTCCAAGTGAGCCTTCGCCACCTTCACCTCGAGGCCCTTGCCGTCCGCATAACGCAGGCCGACCAGGTCCAGCGGTCCCACCAGTCGCCCCTGCGCCGACTGCACCGACAGCGCGCCATGGGTGATGCCCTCGGCGCGCGCCAGGGCAAAACGCAGGCCTGGGCCGGTGCCGATCAGCCAGCCGATGAACAGCCCGATCAGGACCAGCAGCGTGACCACCGACAGCAGCGTCCAGCGCAGCCAGCGACGACGCGGTGGAGGCGCGGAAGCGGGTGCGGGGGCCGGGGTCGCGGTGGTCATCGCGTCTCTCTCACAGATCCGGGCCGATCACGACGTGAAGTTCCACGCCGTGGTGCGTCGCGTTGTGCACGGGCACGCCCAGATCAACCCGGATCATACCCACCGGCGACAACCAGCGGGCGCCGAGGCCGGCGCCGATCGCGGGTTTGTAGTCGGTACCAGTGAACGCGTTGCCGGCATCGACGAAGCTCGCGATGCCCCAGGTGCGCGAGAAGTAGTGCTCCACTTCGGTACTCGCCACCAGCAGATTCTGACCGCCGATGACGCGGCCGTAGCTATTTTCCGGACCGACGCTCTGGAAACCATAGCCGCGAACCGAGTGGTCGCCACCCGCGAAGAAGCGCAGCTGTGGCGGCAGGTCGGAAAAATCATTGGTCCAGGTGGCACCCGCCGAACCGCGCAGGATCAGGCGGTTGTTGCCGGCAAACGAGTTGATCCACTTGGCATCCGCGGTGACCTGACTGAAGCTCGCGTCCGAGAGCAGGGTGCCGACCGTACTGCGTGCGGTGAAGATCAAGGACCAGCCATTGCGCACGAAGATCGGGTTGTCACCGGATTTGCGTGACAGCGACATCTCGGGATAGACCAGGGTGCTCTGGCCGTGCTCCAGGCCGGGCGTATTGTCCGGCTCGTTGCCGCGCTTGCCCACGGTAAATGTGCCATCAAGCACATGCATGCCGATGCTGCGGGTCCAGCCGTACCACTGGCGCGTTTCGTTGGCCACGATTTCCAGGGTTTTCGACACCGACGTGTCGGTGTTCGAATCGCGATAGATGGCGCCATAGTTGAAGCTGCGCTGGTTCGGGCCGGGCATGGGCACGATGTACTGCGTGGAGAGGGTCTTCAGGTTCTGCGCCAGTACCAGCTCGTTCTTCCATTTGTGGCCGCGTCGGTTGGTCCAGCGCCGCTCCATGCCGACGCGTACACCGAAGCCGGTGTCGGTGCCGAAGAACGGTCCACCGGTGTAGATCGTGCGCTTGGCCGGGGCCAGGTCTACCTTGACGTCGACCACGCCGTTTTTCTTGTCGTCCACATCGGGCTGCACGTTGACCACCGAAAAGTAATCGGCGCCATTCAAGGCCTGCTGCAGCTGCAGCAGCTGGCGTTGCGAGAAATAGTCACCGTGCTTGAACGGCACGTAGCGCTGCAGAAAGCCCGGCCGGAATTGCGAGCCTTCGAAGTGCACATCGCCGAAGCGATAACGCGGACCGACCTGCCAGGCCAGGAAGATGACGGCGCTGCGCTCGCCGCGGTTCACTTCCACGCGACGGGTCGTCAGTCGGGCGTCGAGAAAGCCGTCGGCGGTCAGCGCACTGCTCAGTGCATCGCGTGCAGAGTCATATACGCCGTGATTCAGCGTTTCGCCCTTGAGGTCTTCGATGGCGCGTTTGGCGCGCCGGATACCTGGAATCTCGGCGGCTTTCGGGTCGAGCTGCAGATTGACCGCCGTGACGGTCACCGGGATACCCGGGGTCACGTGGAGGGTGACGCGCCAGTTGCCTCCGCCCAGCGACTCGAGCCGGCCATCCACACTCGCCTCGTAATAGCCGTAGGGCTCCATCGCGCTCTTCGCCTGGTCCACCGCCTGGCCGTACAGACGCTGCATCTGGGCGTCGGTGACGTTGCGGTTGGCGTATTGGGCGACACCCACGCCCGAGCTGACGGCGAACTTGAGCGGATCCTCCACGCCGTCCACCACCAGCTGCACTCCCGCCTGCGCAAGCAACGGGAACAGCAGCAATGGCAGCAGCGTCAGGCGGCGGAGTCGACCCATGCGTTTGGTGTTTCCATCCTGGAAGCCTTGGGTAGACGCTTTTACGCGCCTGCCCGCAGCTTAGCTGACCGTCACTGGTCGGCTCATGAATTGCAAGCGGGCTCTAAGGCATCAGCCTGCCTTGTCGCCTGCCTTGTGCGCAATCCACGCGCCCACCACGGCCGAGACATAAGGGATGGACTGTGCAGCCATGATGAACATCCACAGCACGCCTTCGACGTAATGCGTGCCGAAGCGCATCCCCATGCCGGCGATGCACAAGAACAGCGCAATCGCCATCAGCAGTTCTTCGCGCACCGGCGCGAAGGCGGCGAAATTGCTGCCGCCCAGGCGACGGCTCTTGGCGGTGACCACGAACGAGGTCTTCTCGCGCGTCAGGCCATGCAGGATGCCGCGGGCAATCGCGTGCGACAGGCCCATGCTGGCCAGCGAGGCCATCAAGGTGTCGTACCAGCTGCAAGGCACGCGGGCGCGGTACAGCACGATGCCGAAGATCGCCTTGGCAAAGAAGAACCCGATCACCGGAATCAGGAACAGCTGCATCGGCAGGCTGAAGAGGGTGGGGAAGGCCACCATGCCGGCGGTCCAGAAGATCGCCATCATGGTGAAGATCAGGTGCAGCGCGTCGGCAAACCAGCTGAACCAACCAGTGAGGAAGTGGAAGCGCTGGCCACCGGAGAGCGGGCCCTTCTTGGTCATCCAGTCCCAACGGCCCTTGAGAATCTGCATGGCGCCGAAGGCCCAGCGATAGCGCTGGCTCTTGTACGCCTTGAAGTCGGCCGGGGTCAGGCCCTTGCCCATCAGCTCGTCGACGTAGACCAGCTCGTAGCCGGCGTGCATCAGGCGCAGGCCCAGCTCGGCGTCTTCGCAGATGGTCCATTCCGACCAGCCGCCGGTGCCTTCCAGCGCCGAGCGCCGCACCATGGTCATGGTGCCGTGCTGGATGATGGCGTTGCGCTCGTTGCGATGGTGCATGCCGATGCGGAAGAAGCCGTCGTATTCCCACGC
>DASXND010000408.1:0-9910 GCA_036495265.1 Dyella sp. | reverse complement strand
CGCGGGGCCCGCGGCATGACTGGGGTTGGTATCTAAAACTTCCACCCGTGCGCGAATGCCGTGGCGTTGCAGCCAATCGGCCAGTCCTGGCGGCGGTAGCACGGGCAGCAGGTCCGCATTCATTTCGCTGCCGTCCAGTACCAACACGTCGTCCGCTTTCTGCAGAATGGGTATCGCTGCGGCGAGTGCGAGGGCAGATTCGCGGCTGCCATTCCACGCCACCAGCACGCGGGCACCGAGGTCGGGGACGGGCGCCAGATCCGGCACGACCAGCACCGGTCGGCCGCTGGCGAAGACGCAGCGCGACACCGATCCAAAACCGACTGGGGCGTCGCTGCGCTGCTGGCTGCGCTCCATGATCAGGAAGTCGTAGCCCGAGGCTGCCTGACTGACGGTTTGGACCGTGTCCCCCTGGGTGACCCGCCAGGCGCCGGCCAGGCCGTGGGCGCCGAGCAGCTGTTGCCAGTGGGGCGCGTGCGTATGGGCTTCGGCGACCCGGCGCTGGGTTTCTTCCAGTTGGACCGGCACCGCCTCCGGCAGGCTGAAGGCGGCGGCGGGAAGGTCAGCCACGTAAAGCGCATCCAGCCGCGCGCCCAGGCGACGTGCCAATGCCAGGGCGGCACGCGGGGCAGGTACGTCCAGGTCCCAATGGTCCAGATGCAACAGCAGATCGATAGCTGACATCGCGCGGTCCTCCTGATTCCAGTCCCTGCCCAGCTTAGAGCCTGTTCATTGTCTCTGCGCAGCCCGGGCCGCCGCAGCTTGGCCGTGGCTGCGGGGCGGGCTGATGCGTGCGGATCTGAAAAAAAAGCCCCGCACAGGGTGGCGGGGCCGCAAGACCGAGCATCGGGGGAGAGAGAGGGGATGCCCGGTCGCGCCATTTTCCCGGCGTTCGGCTTGATTTGGTGTACAGCCTGGGTGAAGGGAGCATTCACGTGTCAGAAGGAGGATGCTTGCCAGAATTACCCTCCCGCCTCGCCTGGGCGTGAGCGCAGCTAAATAGGAGAAGTGGTATGACGATGTGGAAAAGCCTGGGTGCGGTGGCGCTGGTCCTGGCCTGTTGGATGGCCTCGACCTCGGCCCGCGCGGGAGACATCGAATGCAAGATGGATTTCCACCTGTCCGGCTGGTCGGTGTTCTATCAGACGGCCACCGGTAGCGGCACCGTCCATTGCAGCAACGGGCAAAGCATGGGCGTGCATATCCGTGTGAAGGGCGGTGGTCTGACCTTTGGCAAGAACGAGATCGACCACGGCATCGGCAAGTTCTCCGGCATCACCAGCATCAGCGAGATCAAGGGGCATTACGCCGATGCAGGGGTTCACGCTGGCGCCTCGAAATCCGCCGGCGCACGGGTGATGACCAAGGGCAATGTCTCGTTGGCGCTGAGCGGAACGGGCAAGGGCTGGGATCTCGGCGTGGCCTTTGGCGCTTTCATCCTCGAATGACCCACTTGCGGGCGTGGCGTTGCCTACGTTGCGCCCGGCTTTGCATTCGATCCGCAGATGGCTAAGGTGGCGGGGTTCGTGCGGTCCCGTACGTTTCGATAGACGAGGAATCCCCACCATGTCCGCCAACCCCGGCACGGCTACCCCCCGTTATGCCTTTGGCGATGAACTCGCCAGCAGCGTCATCCACGGCATTGGCATCGCGCTCAGCATCGCCGGCCTGGCCACCCTGGTGGCGTTCTCCGCGCTTTATGGCGACGCGCGCGCCGTCGTCGCCAGTGCGGTATTCGGTACCACCCTGATTCTTTGTTACACCGCATCGACGCTCTATCACTCGATTCCGGGTGTGCTGGCCAAGCGGGTGCTGCGCACGTTCGACCATATCGCGATCTTCCTGCTAATCGCCGGCACCTATACGCCTTTCACCTTGATCGCGTTGCCCGGCGCCTGGGGCTGGGGTTTGTTCTGCGCGATCTGGGGGCTGGCCTTGATGGGCAGCGCGCTGGAGCTTGGCTTGCTCAAGCGTTACCGCCGCCTTGCCGTACTGATGTATGTGGCGATGGGCTGGGTCGGCCTGATTGCGTTCAAGCCCTTGAGCGAGCACCTGCAGTTCGGCGGCATGGTGTTGTTGATTGCCGGCGGCGTGGCCTACACGCTGGGCGTACCGTTCTATCTGTGGCGCAAGCTGCCTTACCACCACTCGGTATGGCACGTCTTCGTACTTGCCGGCAGCGTGCTGCATTACCTGGCGGTGCTGTTCTATGTGATTCCCGCCGCGCCGGTGTGACTCCCGTGCTCGAAGCGCTGCGGCGCGACCTTGAGGACGCCGCCACCCATCTGGGGCGGCCACATGATCTGCGTTTCCATGCGATGTTCGGCGGCTTGATGGCCTACTTCGGCGAGAAGCCGTGTGCATGGCTGTCGACCCAGGGGCTGGCGCTGAAGCTCGCCGCAGAAGATCAGCTTGATCTGCTGGCGCGTGAAGGCGCCAGGCGCTTCGAACCACGACCCGGCCTGCCGCTGAGCCGGCAATACATCGTGCTGCCTTCATCGCTCTGCAGCGACACGGCGCAGCTGGCCATGTGGCTGGAGCGCAGCGCAGAGGCACGATCGATGCCCAAAAAGAAAGGGCCGCGCCCGAAGACGCGGCCCTAATCGTTGGCGGGGACGACGTGGTCCCCGCGCGCCTAGATCACTGCTTTTTCTGCGACGGGATGAACTGCGTACGCACCGCTTCGGCCAGCTGTTCCGGTGGCAGCAGGCCCTGGCCAATCACGAAGTCGTTGAAGGCCTGGCGATTGAAGTCCTTGCCCAGTGCCAGCTCGGTGTCCAGGCGCGTCTGCTGCAGGCGCATATAGCCGTAGAAATACGCCGTGGCCTGGCCCGGGCTGTTGAAGGTGTAGCGGTCCAGCTCCTGCTGGGTCATCGCTTCGGACAGACCCACCTCGTGGCGCAGAACATCGTGCGCGCGCTCCTTGCTGATCAGGCCGAGGTTGAGCATCGGGTCCAGATACGCGCGGGCAGCGCGCTGCAGGCGAGCCTGGAGGGCGACGAACTGACCAGCCGGCGGCTCATACGGCAGCATCTCCGACTCCGCGTACAGCGCCCAGCCTTCCACGTTGACGCTATTGAAGGCGAACAGGCTGCGCGCCAGCGACACGCCGCGCTCCACCATGGCGGCAAACTGCAACTCATGTCCTGGGCGGCCTTCGTGCGAGGTCAGCGTCCAGGCCGCAGCCTTGTAGGTGAAGTCGTCATACGACTGCGACTTGTCGCCGTTCGACGACGGATTGCCCATGGTCAGCACGAAGGTGCCCTGCTCACCGTGGTTGTTGATGAAGGGCGGCGGATCCATGTGCGGTGCCGGTACGGCGGCGGTTTCCGCCTCGGAGGCCAGGCGCATCTGCATCTTGCGCTGCGGCAGCGTGATGATGTGCTCGCGGCGGATGGTGTCTTCGATCTTGCCGATGGTTTCGTGATACCACGGCACCACGTCGTCCTTGCCCAGCTGCTGCTGCTTGAGCGCCTTCAGCACGTCACGGTAGTCCGTGGCGTCGATGCCTTCGGCCTTGGCCACCACCGGCGCCATCATCTGCATCATCGAGCGCAGTTCGACGAATTCCAGCTGCGCCTGCTTGATCAGCTGCTCCGGCGGAATGTCGACGCCCACCTGCTTGAGGTTGTACGCATACAGCGGCTCGGGCAGGCGGAAGTCCGCGCGTGCGCGCGGCACGATGGTGGCGCGCACCCAGCTGTCATAGTCCTTCAGCTGGCTGTCCAGCGCATCGAGCGCGGCCTTGCCTTCGGCATCGTCCAGCTTGTACTTGGCGAAAAGCTGGCGGATGCCCTGCGCGTAACGCTGGGTGTTGGCGAGCTTCTGCTCCACTTCGCCCTTGTATGGGCCGATCAGGTCCTTCTCGCCCAGGCGCGCCGTGGTCTGCGCCTTGGCCAGCTCGGTGATCGGCGTGCAGCCGGGCGCCTTGCCCACATAGCATTGCAGTCGCTTGAGTGCGGCGGGGCGGCGCTTGGCGGCGACATCGTCCTTCAGCAGGGCGAATTCGCCACCAAAGATCAGCTGGCCTACGTCCTGATAGGGGAGCAGGTATTTGTGATTGAGGTCGATGCCTTCGATCTGCTGATCGGCGGCCTTGATCAGGATCTGCAGATCCTGCTTCACATTGGTGTCCTTCTCGGCGGCCAGCATTTTCTCGAGCTTGGCCTTCGCATCGACCAGCGCGGCGCGCGAGCGCGCATCGACGTCGGGCTTGAGATCGGCGACCTTGGCGTCGTACTCAGGCAGGCCGATCTGCGAGGCGAACTCCGGACTGAACTGGGCGAGCACGTCGAGCATCACCTTGGAGTCGGTGTTGCTGCGCTCAATCCAGGTAGGTGTCTTGGTTTCTGCGTGAACCGATCCGACAGCGGCCAGCGAGACCGCCATGGCAAGGGCGAGACGTTTGGACATGTTGTTCCCCAGAGAGTGGTACCCGGAGCCTATAAGGGCAGCTGCGACGGGCGCCATGTGCCGAAGGTCTCGGGGCGGCCCTGAGGCGGCATTTAGCCGATCAGCATGGCGAAGGCAAACAGGCCGATCATGATGAACGAAATCACCAGCTTGATCAGGGTACCGAACAGCAGCCCCATCCAGGTGGCCGCTCCCACATGGGCCGAGCGCAGCACGCTGGTGCCCGAAGCAAGCTCACCCAGCAGTGCGCCTGCGAACGGTCCCAGCAACAGGCCCGCGATGCCGAAGAACATGCCTATCAGCGTACCTAGGCCGGCCCCCGACAAAGCCAGTGGGCTCGCCCCTACGCGTTTGGCGCCCAGTGTGGCGGCGACGAAGTCGACGATCACGCCCAGGGTGCCAAGCAAGCCGATCACGACCAGCCACCACAGCCCCACGTGCTGATACTGATTCACCGCCGCGGCCAGCCAGATGCCACCGAAGATCATCGGGATGCCCGGCAGCGCCGGAAGGATATTGCCAACCAGTCCACCCACCATCAGTAGAACGGCCAATACGTAGAGCGTGATCTCCAGCATGGTGACTCTCTCTCAGGTACGTGCCGCCACATCTCGACGTGGAAGAGTGAGCTGCGACGCTTACTTCTCGACGAACGCGCGCTCGATCACATAATCGCCTGGTTCGCGGGTTCGCGGCGAAATCTGAAAGCCGCGGCTATCCAGCAGGGCGCTGGTGTCGTCCAGCATGGCGGGACTACCGCAAAGCATGACGCGATCCGTCGCCGGATCGAGCGGGGGCAGGCCGATGGCCTGGCTCATGGCACCGTCGACGATGGCGTCCGTGATACGCCCCTGGTTGCGGAATGCTTCGCGCGTCACCGTGGGGAAGTAGATGAGCTTTTCGCGGGCGAGCTCACCGAGGTATTCATGCTGCAGCAATTCATGCTGCAGGAAATCGGCGTAGGCAAGGTCGCTGATGTTGCGCACGCCGTGGGCGATCACGATCTTGTCGAAGCGCTCATAGGTCTCCGGGTCGCGCACCAGGCTGAGGAACGGCGCCAGGCCCGTGCCCGTGCCAAGCAGATACAGATGCCTGCCCGGCTTGAGGTCATTGAGCACCAGCGTGCCGGTTGGCTTGCGGCTGACGATGAGCGGGTCGCCCGGCCGGAGGTGCTGCAGGCGCGAGGTCAACGGTCCGTTCGGCACCTTGATGCTGAAGAATTCCAGGTGTTCTTCGTAGTTCGCGCTGGCAATGGAATACGCGCGCATCAACGGACGTCCATCCACCTCCAGGCCGATCATCACGAACTGTCCGCTGTCGAAGCGAAAGCCCGGATCGCGCGTCGTGCGGAAGCTGAAAAGACTATCGTTCCAGTGGTGCACGTCGATCACGTGCTCCGTCGCCAATGCCACCATTGCCGGTTACCGTCCAGATGTAGAGGGGAGCTGCGGGCGTGGCCCCGGTTGGGGGACCGGTTCCGGACTCGTAGGGGGAAGGCGCAAGCCGCTGCGCCTGACGAGTGCTGCCGCAGGTGCAGCCAGGGGGCCATTATGCCATCGCCGGACGGGCTGTTGATGGCAAGCCGTCTGCGCAGCGCCCATCGCGGAAAACGAGGCCCCGCACGGTTTTGCAGCCGAATCGGCAATTTCAGCGCCATGGCCGACCCGGAGCACGCAAATCACTGCGGCATCATGACGCGAGCCGCATCGTCGCCATGCCTGGCTTCCGCATTGCTCCGATGCCCCGGCCATGCGGTTCCCTGTCAGCACGTACAATAGCGGTCATGTCTGCAGCCACTATCCCCACCGCCAGGTCCATTCAAAAAGAAGACTGGCGCCTCACCGTCGCCCCGATGATGGACTGGACCGACCGCCACTGCCGCTATTTCCATCGGCTGCTGTCGCCGCATGCGCGCCTGTATACCGAGATGGTGACGAGTGCTGCCCTGGTGCGCGGCAAGCAGCTGCGCCTGTTGGAGCATAGCCAGCAGGAGCATCCCGTGGCGCTTCAGCTCGGCGGCAGCGATCCACAGGAACTCGCGGTTGCGGCACGTTACGGCATGGATGCGGGTTATGACGAGATCAACCTCAACGTGGGTTGTCCCTCCGATCGCGTGCAGTCGGGTCGCTTCGGTGCGTGCCTGATGCGCGAGCCGGCCCTGGTCGGCGATTGCGTCAAGGCGATGCGCGATGCGGTGGACGTGACGGTGACGGTGAAGTGCCGTATCGGCGTGGACGACCAGGATGAATACGCCGACCTGCAGCATTTCACCGAGACGATGATCGGTGCCGGTGTCGACGTGCTGGTCGTGCACGCACGCAAGGCTTGGCTGCAGGGGTTGAGCCCGAAGGAGAACCGCGAGATTCCGCCGCTCGATTACCAGCGCGTGTATCGGCTCAAGCGCGAGTTTCCGCAGCTGACCATCGTCATCAACGGCGGCATCACCACGGCCGATCAGGTAAAGGCACACCTGACCCAGGTCGACGGCGTCATGTTGGGGCGCGCGGCTTATCACGACCCCTATGTACTGGCCCTGGTCGAGGCGGCGCTGTATGGCGAGCCGCTGCCCACGCGTGAAGACGTGCTGCTGCGCATGCGGCCGTACATCGAAGCAGAGCTTGCTCGTGGCACGGCGCTCAAGCACATCAGCCGCCATCTGCTGGGGCTCTATCAGGGCGAACCGGGCGCACGCGGCTTCCGTCGCCGCTTGAGTGAAGGCGCCCATTTGCCGGCTGCCGGCTGGGCGCTGATCGAACAGGCGATGGCGCCAACCCAGGTTGCCGCGTGACGTCGCCGGCCCGTCCGGTCAATATTCAGCCCCGATTCCATAGTCTGAACGAAGATGCCTCTCGTCCCCGCAGGTTATCCGGGCTTGTTTAACAAAATTAAAACAATTCTGTGTGGCTCGGTGTTGCTGCTTTCGCTGTCGGCGGGATCGGCTGTGCTTGCTGCGCAGACCGTCGAGCCGGCGATGACGCTGGAGCAGGCGGTAACCCAGGTGCAGCAGGAGACTGGCGGCAAGGTGCTGTCGGCCAGTACCGTTCGGCGTGGGCGAACCTCCTTCGAGCATCGGGTGAAGGTGTTGACGCCTACCGGCCATGTGCGGGTAGTGACCGTGACCACGGAGGCCAGCAAGGGGCCGGCTTCCAACGATTCGACCAAGAATCCGTCCGCTGACGGTGATAGCAACAAGGAGAAACACTGATGCGCATCCTTTTGGTTGAGGACGAGGCGCCGCTGCGCGAAACGCTCGCCGCCCGCTTGAAGCGCGACGGTTTTGCTGTCGATGCGGCCCAGGACGGCGAGGAGGGCATCTACCTCGGTCGCGAGGTCCCGTTCGACCTGGCCATCATCGACCTGGGGCTGCCCCGGATGTCGGGCATGGACCTGATCAAGGCGCTGCGCGAGGCCGGCCAGCGTTACCCGATCCTTATCCTCACCGCCCGTGGCGGCTGGCAGGACAAGGTCGAGGGTCTCAAGCACGGTGCGGACGACTATCTGGTCAAGCCGTTCCACGTCGAGGAACTGCTGGCGCGCATCAATGCGCTGGTGCGTCGTGCCAGCGGCTGGTCCAAGCCGGTGCTGGCCTGCGGCCCGATCAAGCTCGATACCACCGCGCAGACGGTGACTGTGGAAGGCAAGGTCGTCGACCTGACCAGTTACGAGTACAAGGTGCTGGAATACCTGATGCTGCATGCCGGCGAGCTGGTCTCCAAGGCCGACCTCACCGAGCACATCTACCAGCAGGACTTCGACCGCGACTCGAACGTGCTGGAAGTCTTTATTGGTCGTCTGCGCCGCAAGCTGGACCCGGACGGTAACCTCAAGCCCATCGAGACGGTACGTGGACGCGGATACCGCTTTGCCATCCCTCGCAGCGAAGCCGACGACGAGTGAGTCGCAACCGCCGCGCCGTCCATTCTCACTGGCGGCGCGAGCGGCGCTTGCCACCAGCTTCGTGCTGGCGGCCTTCCTTGGCGTAGTCGGACTCACGCTGTCGCGCACCAGTGCCGATAGCGCCCTACAAGGTCTGCAGGATCGTCTGCAGAACTTCGTCGTGGCCTATCTGGCGGGGACCGAGGTCGGTCGTTCCGGCAAGGTACTGCTGCCCGACACGCCGCCCGACCCGAGCTTCTCGCGGCCAGGCTCGGGCCTCTACGCCGTCGCCATCGGCGACAACGGTTTCAAGTGGGAGTCGCCTTCGGCGATCGGGCGCGACTTTGCCTTTCTCAAGCCGCTAGCGCCGGGCGAAGGGCAGTTCGACGGCCCGATCGATACGCGCATGGGGCGGCTGTACTACTACACCTACGGTGTGGCACTCGATACGGCGGAGAAGAAGTCGGTGCACCTCACCTTCATGGTGGCGCAGACCGAAGACCAGCTCGAAGGACGCAACGCCGTGTTCCGCCGCAGCCTGGTCTTCTGGCTCGCATCCTTGGGCGTGATGTTGATCCTGCTGCAGATGCTGCTGTTGCGCTGGAGTCTTACGCCGTTGCGCAAGGTGGCCAACGAGATGACGCGCGTGGAGCGCGGCGAAAGCGAGCATTTGGCTGACCAATACCCGGCCGAACTTACCGGTCTTACCGAGCGCATCAACGCCTTCGTCGACAGTGAGCGCGAGCAACGCGTGCGCACGCGCAATACCCTGTCCGATCTCGCACACAGCCTGAAGACGCCGCTGGCGGTGATCCGCTCGGGACTCGAAACGGTGAACGACGAATCGGGTTTGCGCAACCAGGTGCTTGACCAGGTGCGCAAGATGGACGAGTTGGTGGCCTATCAGTTGGCACGCGCGGCGACATCGGGGCGGCAGACCTTTGCGGCAACCGCCATTCCGATCGCCGGTCACGCCGAGGACCTGGTGCAGAGCCTCGAGAAGGTCTATGCGGCGAAGAACGTGTTGTGCGAATTCGATATCGACGACAACGCGGCGTTCTACGGAGAGCAGGGCGACCTGCTCGAACTGATGGGCAATCTGTTGGAGAACGCGTTCAAGTGGGCCCGTCACCAGGTGCTGCTGGTGGTGAAGATGCGCCCTGTCGCTGGCCGCCCGCGCCCCGGCTTATGGCTGAGTGTCGAGGACGACGGCCCGGGCATCGACGAAGACAAGATCGAGAGTGTGCTGCAGCGTGGCGTGCGCGGTGACGAAAGAGTGCAGGGGCACGGCATCGGTTTGTCCATCGTGCAGGACATCGTGCGCGCCTATCAGGGCGAACTGATCGTCGATCGTTCGCCGGAACTCAACGGTGCTCGCTTCAGCGTGCGGCTGCCGCCAGGTTAGGGCGCCGGCGACGGTCCGTAGTACGCATCCAGCAAGTCGGCTACCGCCGCGTCGGCGCGACGCAGTACCGCCGGCTGCGACCAGTGCAGCTCGCTGACCACGGCGAAGAATTCATCCGCACCTTCTGCGGCATACGCATCGATCAAGGTATCGCGTCCGCGCGCCACGTCGTTGGCGAGATGATCGAACGCTCGCTGGAACGCCACGATCCATTGC
>DASXND010000407.1:0-7084 GCA_036495265.1 Dyella sp. | reverse complement strand
GCTGGTTCATGTTCTCGACAAGCCGCGCAGCTGGTTGATTGCGCATGCCGATGACGCGCTGGATGCATCGCATGCCACCGGTTACGCGGCGTTGGTTGAGCGCCGCCGGCATGGCGAGCCCGTGGCATACATCACCGGCCGGCGTGGTTTCTGGTCGCTGGATCTTGAAGTCACGCCGGCAACGCTCATTCCACGCCCCGAGACCGAGTTGCTGGTGGAGCTGACGCTGGACAAGTTACCGGCAAACAAGCCATTGCGCGTCGCCGATCTCGGTACCGGTAGTGGCGCCATCGCACTTGCCGTGGCACGCGAATGTCCGCGCGCCCAGGTCGTGGCCACCGATGCCAGTGCGGAGGCGCTTGCGGTCGCCAGACGCAATGCCGAACGACTCGGCATCGCCAATATCACGTTTGCGCAAGGCGACTGGCTCGCTCCGCTGGCTGACCAGCGCTTCGACCTGATCGTCTCCAATCCACCCTATATCGAAGCGGGCGACCCGCATCTGGCGCAAGGTGATCTGCGCTTCGAGCCCTTCAGTGCGCTCGCTTCAGGGCGCGATGGACTGGACGATATTCGGCGCATCGTCGCGGACGCGCGAGCCCATCTCGAAGCGGGCGGCTGGTTGATGATGGAGCACGGCTGGCATCAGGGTGAGGCCGTGCGCAGCGTGCTGCTTGGTGCGGGTTACGCCGAGGTATTCACCGCCGTCGATCTGGAACAGCGCGACCGCGTGAGTGGTGGGCGCAAAGGCGACTAGGCGTTGCCAGCCGATGTGCTGACGCACCTCGGCTGCAAGTGAACCAAGACTCAGGCGGTGACCTGGCTCAACGTTCCGATATGCGGGAAGCGCGTGTGAATCGCCTTGCGGATGCCAGGCAGATCGAGGCCGGCCATGGTGAGCACTTCCTCGCGGCTACCGTGTTCCAGATACACATCGGGCAGGCCCAGGTGCAGGATCGGCATGGCCACGCCATGGGCGGCCAGGCACTCCGCTACGGCACTGCCGGCGCCGCCAGCGATGGCGTTGTCTTCCAGCGTCACGAAGGCCTCGTGCGTCTTCGCCAGCTCGAGGATCATGGCCTCGTCCAGCGGCTTGACGAAGCGCATGTTGACCAGGGTGGCATCGAGTTCGGCGGCGATTTCCGCCGCGGGCGCCAACATTGCGCCGAAGCTGAGCAGGGCCAGCCCATGGCCGCGGCGACGCAGCTCCGCCTTGCCGATCGGTAGCGTCTCCAGCTCCTTGCTCAGCGCAACGCCGGGGCCGCTGCCACGCGGATAGCGCACCGCTGCCGGGCCGTGATGCTGGAAGCCCGTGCTCAGCATCATGCGGCATTCGTTTTCGTCCGCCGGCGCCATGATGACCATGTTCGGCAGGCAGCGCAGGTAAGTCAGATCGAAGCTGCCCGAATGCGTCGCACCGTCCGGGCCGACCACGCCGGCGCGATCGATGGCGAACGTCACATCGAGGTTTTGCAGCGCCACGTCGTGGATGGCCTGGTCATACGCGCGCTGCAGGAAGGTCGAGTAGATCGCCACCACCGGCTTGGCGCCCTCGCAGGCCATGCCTGCGGCCAAGGTAACGGCGTGCTGCTCGGCAATCGCCACATCGAAATAGCGCTGTGGGTATTCCTTGGAGAAGCGCACCAGTCCGGAGCCTTCGCGCATGGCCGGCGTGATGCCGAGCAGGCGGCTGTCTGCCGCGGCCATGTCGCACAACCAGTCACTGAAGATATCGGTGTAGGTGGGCTTGGACGGCGCCGATTTCTTCACCAGGCCAGCCTGCGGGTCGAACGGGCCGACCGCGTGGTATTCGATCTGCGCCTGTTCGGCGGGCGCGTAGCCCTTGCCCTTGGTGGTGATGATATGCAGCAACTGCGGGCCAGGCAGGTCCTTGACCGTACGCAAGGCCGTCAGCAGCAACGGCAGGTTATGCCCGTCGATTGGGCCGGTGTAGTGGAAGCCCAATTCCTCGAACAGCGTGCTCGGCACGAACATGCCCTTGGCGTGTTCTTCCCAGCGCTTGAAGAAGCGGCCGAAAAACGATTGCTTGGGGATCGCGCGCTTGGCCCGTTCACGCCACACGTTGAGCGTGCGGCTGGACATGGCGCGACCCGCCATCTTGGTCAGCGCACCGACGTTTTCGCTGATCGACATGCCGTTGTCGTTGAACACCACCAGCATGTTCGGCTCGACGTCGCCGCCATGGTTCAGCGCCTCGAACGCCAAGCCGGCCGTCATCGCGCCATCGCCGATCACCGCGACGACCTTGCGCTGATCACCCTTGCGTTGCGCGGCAATGGCCATGCCCAGCGCCGCCGAGATCGAGGTGGAGGAGTGACCGACACCGAACGTGTCGTACTCGCTCTCCTCACGGCGCGGGAACGGTGCGAGGCCGTCTTTCTTTTTGATCGTGGTGATGCGGTCTCGGCGACCCGTGAGAATCTTGTGCGGGTAGCACTGGTGGCCGACGTCCCAGACGAGGCGATCGTTTGGCGTGTCGAACACGCGGTGCAAGGCCACGGTCAACTCGACCACGCCCAGGCCGGCGCCGAAATGGCCGCCCGAGCTGGCCACAGCCTCGATCAGGTATTGGCGCAGCTCATCGGCGACGGCGGGGAGCTGCTCATCGGGGATGCGGCGGAGGTCGGCCGGCGATTCGATGGGCGCCAGATGGGGGTAACGGGACAGGTCGTTCATGGGCGTATTGTTGGCCCAGCGGAAGGGCGGGGCAAGGGCAGAGAAGTGAAAACCCGCGGCCGAGGCGTCGCGGGGCGGCCACGCGACTCGCCTTAGGCCATCTGCTGCCGGCGGTCGCGCGGCAAGTGGCTGACCAGGAATTCCATCTGGTCGGCCAGAATGTTGCGGTTGGACAGGATCAGGTGTTCGACCCAGCTCGGGCGGTAAGGCACCGCCAGCAGGGGCATATTGGCCTGCTGGGGCGTGCGATTGCTCTTGCGCAGGTTGCAGGCCAGGCAGGCGCAGACCACGTTTTCCCAGGTGTCCTTGCCGTGTTTGGAGATCGGCAGGACATGGTCGCGGGTAAGCTCGCCGCGGCTGAAGCGCTCGCCGCAGTACATGCACAGGTAGCGGTCGCGGGCGAACAGGGCGGTATTGGTGAGCGCGGGCGCGGGATCAATCGCGTGGTCGCGGCAATGGCCGGTGCTGGCGATGATCGGATGCAGCGACAGCTGGCTCTGCAAACCACTAAGCCGGTTGTGGCCGCCATGCACGGTGAGGCAGGGGTCGCCAAGCGTCCAGGCGACAGCGTCGCGGACATACAGGCAAACCGCTTCCTGCCAGCTGATCCAGTCAAGAATGCGGCCGGCGGCATCTAGCGAAAGCACGCGGGTCGAATGCAGGTCGACCACGCGGCGAGGCACTTCCATCAGCATGCAAAGCGTCCTTCAACCAAGGCGAATGAACGTTCGGGCGATGCAACGATGCTCGTAACCCGGGCAGCATAGACCAACTTTCGTTACAGAACACACGCAAATGCTTGTCTGGGCAGGCAGAACCCTAGGTCGGCAGGGGAGTTCGCTGGGACCTCAGGCACTGATATAGTGATCATTCATCTGTAGACCCGGGGCCGGGTTTGGGAGGGGGAGCCTCGGTGGCGACCCCGGCACGGCTGGGGGAGAGGTAGTAAACGTGGCTGAAGTTCTGTTCTACGAGCGTCCTGTTCCGCTCAACCGCACCGCACACAAAGACCTCCGCATCAAGCCGATTCCGAACTTGAAGTTCGCAAGCACGGTGCATTCGGTGCCGCTGACCGGCGTGGAGTTCCCCGCTGCGGCGCGCGACCTGCCCATCCTGTTCGGCGGCTTGACCCCCGAGGATGCCGGCCCGATGGCGCTGCTCGGCCTGCGCGAGAACGAGAACCTGTTCGTCAACGAAGCCGGCCAGTGGGAAGCCAATACTTACATCCCCGCCTTCGTGCGCCGTTATCCGTTCGTGCTGGCTGAAAAGCCGGTGGGTCAGGAAGGTGATGATTTCACCGTCTTCCTCGACGAGGCCTACGAAGGTTTCGGCCTGACGGAAGGCGATCGCCTGTTCAAGGAAGATGGCGCCGAGACCGAGTTGCTGGCCAATGCCGTGAAGTTCCTCGGCGAGTTCCAGCAGCATGTCGCGCGCACCCAGTGGTTCATGGAGCAGCTGCGCAAGCACAACCTGCTCGAGCCGCGCAACATCCGCCTGGAGAAGGATGGCAAGTCCATCAACCTCAATGGCCTGTTCGTGGTGAACGAGGACAAGCTGCGCCAGCTCGACGAGAAGACCACGCACGAGTTCCTGCGTGAGGGTGTGTTCGGCTGGATCTACGCGCACCTGCTGTCGCTGTCCAACATCGACCGCATCGGCCAGCGCCTGGGTCAGCGCGAGCAGGTCGAAGTGGTCGAAGCGGCTTCCGCGACCAAGAACTGATCGACCGGCGTCGCGGCCTCTCTCGAGGCCGCGACGCTTTTCCTCTGGCGCGCAAGGCGCCAAGGGTCGAGCGACGGCCGCCCAGGCTCGGCCCGCCATGGCCATGCGCCGCTCGTTCCCCGACGTTGTCCTCACATTACCCAAGCGCCGACCAGGGCTATGCTTGCCGCCACATGACCGGTTGATCGGGCTGCTCCAGCGCCCGGCGTGATCTCCGTTTCCGAAGAGGTACCACCGTGTCGGAACAGAACAAGCGTGTCGTGCTGACCTACGTGGACGCCTTCAATCGCGGCGATCTCGACGCGATGTGCGCCACCTTTGCCAGCGATGCCTTGATTTATGGCGCGCTCGGCTGGGGTGGGCTCGACGTCGCCCGTTCGCTGTGGGGCGACTTGATGCGCTGCTTCCAGGTCAGCCTCGAAGTGGATGCCATGATCGCCGAGGGCGAAACCGTGGCGGTGCGCTACACCGAGCGCGGCCGTTCGGTGGCGCCGTTCCACGGTGGTCCCGTGACCGGCAAGGACTATGAAGTCGTCGCCATGGAGTGGTTCGCGATCAGGCAAGGGCATATCGAGCGTCGATGGGGCGCCCGTGACGTGGCGTCGATATTTCGCCAGATGGCCTTGCCGCCGCCCTAGCTACCGCCGTAGGTCAGGCTGGGCCGCCAGTCGACGCTACGGCCTTCCGGCGTGCAGTCCAGCACATGCCATAGCGGCCAGATCGGATCGACATGGCGTGGATCCTGTCCCGGCTCGGTGGCGACGAACATCAACTCGCTGCCCCAGGTGTGATGAACCTGCCCACCGCGCCGCACGAACACGTTGAGCATCGGCATCTGCTTACCGTCGGCGGTCTCGCCGTGATAGTCCACACCGTAGGTGTTGTGCGCGGACGACAGCAGATGCAGATGTCGCCATCCGCGTTCACGGGCAAAATGGCGGATGCGTTGGATCGGCGACTTGGCCACGACAGCTACATTGGTGCGCTGGCGCAGGTGTGGCATCTCGCCGTCGAGCGCATCGAGAATGGATGAGCACGACGGGCAGGGCTGGGCCATGGCCGGGCCGTACATGAAGCTGTAGATGACCAGGCTGTCCTTGCCGTCCTCGAAGAGGTCCGACAGGCGCACTTGTCGCTCGATATCCGTGTCGATCGGCGTGTCGCCCTCATCATCAAAGCTGTAGTCCACGGGAACGGGGCCGCCCGGCGGCAAGGCGCGTCGCAGGGCGGCCGTGGCCTCGACCTGTCGGCGCAATTCCATTTCGGCCTTTAGCAGGCGGTCGCGCGAGCGGCGATAGGCGTCGGTTTCGCCAGGGAATCGAACGGAATGCAGTAGCGGTTCCATCGCCGTCTCCCTACATGGTGATGGTCGTGTACGCCGCGACCAGCGCCCCTGTCCTAGAGCCTGTTTGGGATCTCCGTGTGGCCCGCGCTGGGAGCTATTTTGCGCGCAAGTCACGCTTCAGCGCACGGGCTTGGCCAGCCGCAGCAGATCGGCGGCATAGCCGGCGCTTTCGTAAATCGCCCGGGCACGCTCGTTGCCCGGAAACACGGCCAGCGTCACCAGTTGGCAGCGATGTTCGCGCGCCCAGGTTTCGGCATGTTCGAGCAGGGCCCGGCCCACGCCACGGCCTTCCTGTGCCGGCGCCACGGCCAGGTCGGAAATATGGCAATTGCTGCGCCCGGTGAAGAAGTCCTGGGTCTTCTGCAGGTGGACGAAACCCACCGCCTCGCCGTCGCTGTCTTCGGCGACGAACAGGAAGCTGTTGGCCGGCTGGTCCTCGAGATGGCGCAGGAGGTCCTTGCGGATACCCTCGATGCATTCGTGCCGTCGTCGCCAGGGTGGCAGCGTGAAATCCACGAAGCGGGGCACCAGGCCAAGGATGAAGTCATCGTCGTCTTCGGCCAGACGGATCAGGTAGGTTACATCGCTCATGCGGGGAAACCGGGCCGCGAGGGAAAGGTTTGCTGGTTCTACACCTTGCCCGGCCGTCGCGGTAGTCCCTGGGGGCGGGTATCGCTCTTGTAGGAGAGCACCCTGTGCGCTCCTACATCCCCCAGGAACCAGGCGGCCCTCGTGATGAGGGCCGCTGGTTGGTCAGGCGATCGCCGGCAAGGTATCGATGCCTGCTTCCACGGCGGCCTGGTGGGTCAGGCAGCGCGGCAGGATGCGGGTGAAGTAGAACCTGGCCGTATCGCGCTTGGACTGCTTGAACGCTTCCTGCTGGCTGCTATTGGCCAGGGCCGCCACGCTGCGCGCCCACATATAGGCGAGGGTGACGTAGCCGGAGTAGTACAGGTAGTCGTTCGCCGCCGCACCCAGTTCTTCCGGGTTGCCCTGCACGCGCTGCGCCAGCGACAAAGTGAGATCCGCCCACTGCTTGGCATAGGTGGCCAACGGTGCGATCAGCTCGCGCAGCGATGCGTCCTGCGCATGCTGCTGGCAGAACGCCTGGATCTCCTGGAGGAAGATCTTGAAGCCGGCGCCCTGCAGCTGGAGGATCTTGCGGCCCAGCAGGTCGGCTGCCTGGATGCCGGTGGTGCCTTCGTACAAGGTGATGATGCGGGCATCGCGCACGAACTGCTCGACCCCGTTCTCGGCGATATAGCCGTGGCCGCCGTACACCTGCAGCGCTTCCTTGGTGCTCTCCTGCGCCAGTTCGGT
>DASXND010000406.1:0-1922 GCA_036495265.1 Dyella sp. | reverse complement strand
ACCTTGAGCAAGGCGGTGACGAAGGCGTCGATCTCTTCGCGCGTGTTGTAGAAGGCAAGTGACGCGCGCAGCGTGGCCGGCACGTTATAGAACTGCATCAGCGGATGCGCGCAGTGATGGCCGGAGCGCACGGCCACGCCTTGCAGGTCGAGCAGGGTTGCCAGATCGGTTGCCTGCGCGCCTTCGATCAGGAACGAGATGACCGGCTCTTTTTCCTTCGCCTCGCCAAACAGGCGCAGGCCGGGAATCTCGCGCAGCCGCTCGGTCGCGTAGGCAAGCAACTGCTGCTCCCACGCATGGATGGCCTCGAAGCCGATCGATTCGTAATAGTCGATGGCGGCGCCCAAGCCCACGAAGCCCGCGATGTTAGGCGTGCCGGCTTCGAACTTGTGCGGCGGCTCGGCAAAGGTGGTGCCATCGAAACGAACCTCGCGGATCATCTCCCCGCCGCCGAAGAACGGTGGCATCGCATCGAGATGTTCCTTGCGCGCCCACAAGGCGCCGGTACCGGTGGGCGAAAGCATCTTGTGACCCGTCAGCGCGTAGAAATCGCAGCCCAGGGCCTGCACATCCACGGGCCGATGCGGCACGGCCTGCGACCCATCCACCAGCAGCGGGATGCCGCGCTTGCGGCACTCCCTGGCGATTTCGCGTATCGGGTTCACCGTACCGAGCACGTTGGACACATGCGTGACGCAAGCCAGCTTTACTTCCGGCGTGAGCATCTCGAGGTATTTCTCGACGATCAGCTCGCCGCGTTCGTCGATGGGTGCCGCCTTCACCGTCGCGCCGCTGCGCTGGGCGACCAGCTGCCAGGGCACGATATTGGAGTGGTGCTCCATCACCGTCGTGAGGATCGCGTCGCCCGCCTTTAGCCGGGGCAGCGCGTAGCTGTAGGCCACCAGGTTGATCGACTGCGTGGTGCCCGAGGTCAGCACCAGCTCGTTGCGCGAAGTGGCATTGATGAAACGCGCCAGCTTGTCGCGCGCGCCCTCATAGGCCGCCGTCGCTTCTTCCCCCAGCAAATGCACGGCACGCGACACATTAGCGTTGTGTTCGCGGTAATGATTGTTCACCGCTTCGATCACGCTCACCGGCTTCTGGCTGGTATTGGCGTTATCGAAATAGATCAGCGGCTTGTCGTGCACGGTGCGCGACAGCAAGGGGAAATCCGCGCGAATGCGCTGCACATCGAAAACCGTAGGAAGATGTTTGGACTGTGCGTTCATCGTGGTCGTTTCGCCTTGTCGCTTGCGGTGACGCCAGGGTCACCGCACCGTCGGTATGACTCAAGCGGACGGCAGGTGCGCCATCAGCTCGTGATAAAGGTGTTTGCGCAGGTTCTCGTCGGGCAATGACTCGAACACCGCCCGGCAGAATGCCGCCGTGAGCATCGAGCGCGCCTCGGTCAACGGAATGCCGCGCGAGCGCAGATAGAACAGCGAGCGCTCGTCGAGCTGGCCGACGGTGGCGCCATGCGCCGCTTTCACCTCGTCCGCATAGATTTCCAGCTCGGGCTTGGTGTCGATTTCGGCCTGACTGGAGAGCAGCAGATTCTTGCTGCTGAGGCTGGCATCGCTGCCGTCGGCACCTGGGGCCACCACGATGGCACCGCGGAACACGCCGCGCGAACGGCCATCGGCCACACCGCGCCACACCGACGCCGACGCCGTATTGAGCGCCTGATGGCGGATCGCCATCTGCGTGTCGATATGCTGGCGGCCCTGCAGCACGAACACGCCACGCGTATCCAGGCGGGACTGATCGCCTGCCAAGGTCACGTGGAGATCATGCCGAACCAGGGAACCGCCCAACTCCAAGGCATACAACATGGCCTGCGCCTGCGCATCCAGTTGCACGCTGTTGTGGCGCACCAGGGTGCTGCCCTCAGCGGCATCCTGCAGCGTGACGTGCTGCAACTG
>DASXND010000405.1:0-3206 GCA_036495265.1 Dyella sp. | reverse complement strand
GGTGACGGCGCATTGCCAGGGTTCCGTCAATACCCTGGACTGGCAGGCGCTGGCGCAGGAACGCCAGACCCTGGCCGTCTATATGGGAACCAGCGAATTGCCCGTGCTGCAACAGCAGTTGATGGCCCATGGCCGTGCCGGTAGCACGCCGTTTGCCCTGGTCGAGAACGGTTCGCGACCGGAGCAGCGCGTCATCACCGGCACCCTGTCAAGCCTGGCGGAGCGGGCCAGCGCCTATGAGGTCCGTTCGCCCGCCTTGCTGATCATCGGCGAAGTGGCGGCACTGGCGACGTCGCTGGCGTGGTTTGGCCGTGCGCCGCTGGGTGCAAGGCTTCCGGCACCGACGCCCGAAGCACTGACCGCTTGACACAAACTTGCCCTGAACTGGCGCACCATCGCGGGCGCTGCCGTACTTATCCGTAACGTCCCTTCCATACCGTGCCACGGAGCGACCTCATGATTTACGAAAGCATTCTTGACACCATCGGCAATACGCCCATCGTGCGTATTCATCGGCTGGGTCCCAAGCACGTGTCGCTGTATGCAAAGGTGGAGGCATTCAACCCGGCCGGCTCGGTGAAGGACCGCCTGGCCTACGCGATCATCATCGACGCGGAGCAGCGCGGCGTGCTCAAACCGGGGCAGACCGTGGTGGAAGCGACGTCAGGTAATACGGGTGTCGCGCTGGCGGCCGTGTGCGCGGCGCGTGGCTACCCGTTCGTGGCGGTGATGACTGAGACGTTTTCGATCGAGCGGCGCAAGCTGATCCGCGCCTACGGCGGCAAGGTATTGCTGACGCCAGCGGCCGAACGCGGCAGCGGCATGGTGCGCAAGGCCAAGGAGCTGTCGGAGAAACACGGCTGGTTCCTGGCCCGGCAATTCGAGAACGAGGCCAACCCGGCGTATCACCGCAACACCACGGCACCGGAAATCCTGCGCGATTTCGCTGGCCGGCGCCTGGACTACTTCGTGACCGGCTGGGGTACCGGCGGCACGCTTACCGGTGTGGGCGAGGTGCTGAAAGTGGCACGCCCCGAGGTGAAGCTAATCGCCAGCGAGCCGGTGGGCGCCGCCCTGTTGTCGGGTAACGAGTGGCAGCCGCACAAGATCCAGGGCTGGACCCCGGACTTCGTGCCGGCCGTACTCAATCGCGACGTGATTGATAGCATCGTGCCGGTGGACGATGTGCTGGCGCGCGACACTTCGCGCGATCTCGCCCAGAAAGAAGGCATCTTCGTCGGCATCTCGGCCGGCGCCACCATGGCGGCTGCGCTCAAGGTTGCGCAGGATGCACCGGAAGGTTCGGTGTTGCTGGCCATGTTGCCCGATACGGGCGAGCGCTATTTGTCGACCTTCTTGTTCGAAGGCGTAAACGAAGGTTCTGACGAGATCGAATGATTGGCGTTTGTGATTGGCTATCGCGCACAGGGTGCGCTCCTACAGGTCGGTGCCCCTGTAAGAGCGCACCTTGTGCGCGATGGCTTCTTGCCTCAGTTCCTCGCCAAAACCCGCAGACGCTAGGAAACCTCGTGCGGCAGCACCGACCGCGTGCCCCATTCGAGCAGCAGCTTTTGCCCCACTGAGGTCAAGGCATTGATCGCCGGCAACAGTTCGCGACCGAGCGCAGTGAGCGCGTATTCGGCAGAGGGCGGCGAGGTCTCGAGTACACGACGCATCACCAGTCCCCGTGATTCGAGTTCGCGCAGACGCGCGCTCAGCACGCGAGCAGAGATGCGTGGCATGTCATGGCGCAATTCACCGAAGCGGCGCGCCTCACCACTCAATTGCCAGATCACATTGGGTGCCCAGGCACCGCGCAACAGGCCCAATACTTCACTGAGCGGGCAGGCCGGTGGCGGAGCCACTTTGCTTTTGCGTATGGGAAGGCCCATGGCGACGTATCCAGGAAGCGGTCGGTAACTGCGCGGTTACCGGATTTTACGGGTTACCGACGGTTAGGTGGTATCCAAGAGTAACCAGGCTTGGCTAGCATGGGATTCCTCCCGCGATCAGCCGGTCGCGTCGAAGGTTCTTTCCCTGTCCCCATGCCTGGAGAAACGCGATGAAGCTGTATTACGCCGCTGGCGCCTGTTCGCTGTCCCCCCACATCGTTGCGCAGGAAGCAGGCATTGCGCTGCAACTGGAAAAAGTCGACAACAAGGCCAAGCGTACCGAAAGCGGTGAGGACTACTGGCAGATCAATCCGAAGGGCTACGTGCCCGCGCTCGTGCTGGACAATGGCGAGCTGCTGACGGAAGGCCCTGCCATCGTGCAGTACCTGGCCGACCTGAAACCGGAGAGCAAGCTGGCGCCAGCGAATGGCTCGACGGCGCGGTATCGCCTGCAGGAGACGCTGGGCTACATCAATTCCGAGCTGCACAAGACCTATACGCCCTTGTTCAAGCCGGAAACACCCGACGCTGTCCGGCAGGAGCGCAAAGAGTATCTGCGCAAGCGTTACGCGTTGCTGGACAAGCATCTGGCCAGCCACTCCTGGCTGGTGGGCGATCACTTTACGGGTGCCGATGCCTATCTCTTCACCGTCACCAACTGGGCCAAGCACGTGGATCTGGATCTTTCGGACTTCCCCGCGGTGATCGATTTCCAGCAGCGGGTCGGTGCGCGTCCGGCGGTGCAGGCGGCGCTTGAAGCGGAAGGGTTGACCAAGAAGGCTGTGGCCTGAGGTAAAGCGGGTCGCGCACAGGGTGCGCGACCCCATCCAACGTCACCGTCCGAAGACGGTTTAGATATCCTTCGCCAACGGCTCGGCCAGGCCGATATAACCACCCGGCGTGAGATCGAGCAGCCGCTGCCTAGCGTCCGCCGGCAGATCCAGGCCGGTAATGAAGGTGCGCATCGAATCCTTGGTGATGCCTTGGCCACGCGTCAGCGCCTTGAGCTGCTCGTACGGCTCCGGCAGACCATAGCGGCGCATCACCGTCTGCACGGCTTCGGCCAGCACTTCCCAGCTCGCGTCGAGATCGGCGGCGAGGCGGTCGGCATTCACGGTGAGCTTGCCCAGGCCCTTCTTCAGTGATTCCAGCGCCACCAGGGTGTGACCGAACGCGGTACCCAGCGCACGCAGCACGGTGGAGTCGGTGAGGTCGCGCTGCCAGCGGCTGATCGGCAGCTTCTCGGCGAAGTGGCCGAGCAGGGCATTGGCGAGGCCGAAGTTGCCTTCGGCGTTTTCGAAATCGATCGGGTTG
>DASXND010000404.1:0-1671 GCA_036495265.1 Dyella sp. | reverse complement strand
CTGGATGGTGCCGGGCAAGATGGTAAAAGGCCCGGGTGGCGCCATGGACCTGGTCAGCGGCGTGCGCCGCGTGGTGGTGCTGATGGAGCACACCGCGAAGGACGGCTCGCCGAAGATCAAGGACAACTGCGACTTGCCGATCACGGGCAAGCAGGTGGTCGACCTGATCATTACCGACCTATGCGTATTCCAAGTCGAGAAGGGCAAGGGCTTGACGTTGATTGAGCTGCAGGATGGCGTGACGCTGGACGATGTGAAGGCGAAGACCGGCTGTTCGTTTGCGGTGAGCACCGCGTTGAGGCAGTAATCGGGAGCTGGAGCTAAAGTCACTGGATGACAGCTGCGCTGTCGTGAAGCGCCTCCAGCGTACGCGGGGATCCAGCGCCTTTAGGCCGTCGGCATTGACTCGGGAAAACGGATACGCGCGATGTGTCGACGACCTTCGCGCGTCTGCAATTCCAGCGGCCAGCGGAAGCGCTCGCTGATGCGCTGCGCGATCGCCAGCTCGAAGCCGTGGCGATCGGCCGTGGTCGGCGCAGGCGCCTCGCCCCGGTGCGTTACTGTCACCACGCCCGGCATCACGGTGACGACCACCGTACCGCCCTCCGCCTGTTGGCAAGCGTTGCGGATCAGCTGCCAGCACAGCACCGCAAATACGCGCGGCGAGCCATGCAGCGCGAATCGTGCAGGCTCTTCCAGCTCCAGCGTGATGGGCCGCCCTTCCAGCATTTCCAGCACGTCGGGCAGTTCGTTGCGCAGCACGTCGTTGACCACGAAGTCCTCTTCGGTGAGGCCGTTGTCCGATTCCCGTGCGAGTATCAGCAAGGCCTCGACCAGCGCTTCCATCTCGCGCGTCGAGCGCTTGATCCGCTGCACCGAACGCTGCCCAAAATCGCCCAGCATCGGGTCATCGGCCAGCATGTCGGCCGACATCTTGATCACCGTGAGTGGGCTGCGCAGCTCATGGCTGGCATCGCGGGTAAAGTTGCGTTCGCGCTGGTTGTAGCCGGCAATACGGTTGGCAAAGCCATAAAGACTGCTTGCCAACGTCGCCACATCGGCATCCGTGCGGCGCGACAGCTGCTCGGGTTGCCAGCTGTCGAGGTCGGGCGATTGTTCGTCCCAGTCGCTCACGGCCTGCGCCAACCGACTCACCGGCGCCCATTGGCGGCGTGCCGCCAGCCATGCCAGCGCACTGATGATCACGATCAACACCAACACGGCGCCGGTAGGCGCCACGTCGTAGAGACCCATCAGACACACGATCACGATGGCCAACAACTGCAGGCCAAAGATGATCGCCAAGCGTCGATGAAACAGGCCGCGGTGGAATACCCCCGCGGGCTGCGAACTGTCCCTGCTGACCATAGCTAACTCATACGGGCGGTATCATGCCGGTTGCGAGGCAGAAGCCACCTCCGATTCAAGATCGGCAAGGCGATAACCGGCAGAATGGATGGTATGTAGCAGAGGGCGTTCGAAGGGTTTGTCAATGACCCGGCGCAAGTTATAGAGATGCGAGCGCAACGTGTCCGAATCGGGCAGCGTGTCGCCCCAGATTTCCCGCTCGATATCGCGCCGGCTGACCACGCGCGGCGATTCGCGCATAAGAATCGCCAGCAGCTTCAGTCCAATCGGCGAGACGGTCAGTTCGTGCCCGCCGCGCACCAG
>DASXND010000403.1:0-9355 GCA_036495265.1 Dyella sp. | reverse complement strand
GCGCGGCGGGTGGGATCGGCGAGCGCCGCAAAGGTGCTGGAGAGCGGATCGTGGTCGATGGACATGCCGTCACTTAACCACTTGGTTAATCGATAGTCAAGTGCCATCGCACGGACCATCGGTCCGTACGCGTTATCCGTGGTGTCTCAGGCTTCCAGCGCGAGCGCCGCCAGCCGGTCGAGCTCTTCGTCGTCGAAGCCCGCTTCCAGGCGCGCTGGCCGGTTGAACGGGCCGCGCAGGGTGCGGCCCATGTAGTCGCGCAGGAGATCGAGGAAGGTCTCGCGCGGGTCGAGCCCATCGCGCTCGCAGCAGTGGCGGAACCAGCGCGTACCCGCGGCCACGTGGGCCACTTCCTCGCGCAGGATCACTTCAAGAATCGCCACGGTGCGGGTGTCACCCACCGAAGTCAGTCGCTCGATCATGCTGGGCGTGACGTCCAGTCCACGCGCTTCAAGCACGCGAGGCACCAGGGCCATGCGCGCGGTGTCGTAGAGCGCCGTTTTCTCGGCCATTTCCCACAGGCCGTTATGCGCATCGAAGTCGCCATAAGCATGGCCGAGTTCCGCCAGGCGCTCCGACAACATGGCGAAATGGCGCGCCTCGTCGTGGGCACAACTGGCCCAGTCGCGGTAATACGCCTCTGGCTTGCCGCGAAAGCGGTACACCGCGTCCCAGGCCAAATTGATGGCGTTGAACTCGATATGCGCGACGGCATGGATTAGCGCGGCGCGGCCTTCGGGCGTACCGAGACCGCGATGCGGCACCTGGCGCAGGGGCACCAGTTGCGGCTTTGCCGGACGTCCTGGCGCACTGATCGGTTCGGGCGGTGGCGAGTCCCGCTCCGGGCGCAATTCACCGGACTGCAACGCCTGCCATGTTGCATGGGTCAGGCGCAGTTTCTCAGCGGGATCGGTGGCATCGAGGCAACGCTGGGCGGCGGCGTGGAGGTCGGTCGTCATAAAGGTTTTCTCGAGCCCCCCTCACCCCAACCCTCTCCCCTTCGGGGAGAGGGAGCTAGAAGTGCTTACGCCGTGCGGCGGGAGGCCTTGGCGTCGTCGGAGCGAAGCATTTCGATCTGCTCCAGGTAGTGCTTTTCCAGACCGGTGACGTATTCGCCGGAGAAGCAGGAGGTGTCGAACTGTTTCAGGTTCTCGTTGCCGTCCTGGACGGCCCAGACCAGATCGGCCAGATCCTGATAGATCAGCCAGTCGGCGCCGAGCACCTTCTCGACTTCCTTCTCGGTGTGGCCGGCGGCCACCAGCTCCGACGCGGCCGGCATGTCGATGCCGTACACGTTCGGATAACGCACCGGCGGCGCGGCCGAGGCGAAGTACACGTTCTTGGCACCGGCATCGCGCGCCATCTGGATGATCTGGCGCGACGTCGTGCCACGCACGATGGAGTCGTCCACCAGCAGCACGTTCTTCTTGCGGAACTCCAGCTCCACCGGATTGAGCTTGCGGCGCACCGATTTCACGCGCTCGCCCTGCCCCGGCATGATGAAGGTGCGGCCGATATAGCGGTTCTTCACGAAGCCCTCGCGGAACGGCACGCCCAGCGCTTCGGCCAGCGCCGACGCCGCAGTACGCGCGGTATCCGGAATCGGGATCACCGCGTCGATGCCGTGGTCCGGCCGCTCGCGCAGGATCTTCTCGGCCAGCTTCTGGCCCATGCGCAGACGAGCCTTGTAGACGGATACGTTCTCGATCATCGAATCCTGGCGGGCCAGGTAGACGTATTCGAAGATGCACGGCGCGTGCACGGCATCTTCCGCGCAATGGCGCGCATGCAGCTGACCGTCGTTGGTGATGAACACCGCTTCGCCCGGCGCCACGTCGCGCAAACGCTTGAAGCCGAGGATATCCAGCGCCACCGACTCGGAAGCCACCGCGTACTCGCGACCTTCCGAAGTGATGCGCTCACCCAGCACCAGCGGACGGATGCCATTGGGATCGCGGAAGGCCAGCAAGCCGTAGCCGAGCACCAGGGCGATGCAGGCGTAGCCGCCGCGTGCGCGGCGATGCACGCCAGCGACCGCCTTGAAGATGTGATCCGGCGTCAGCGCCATGCGGTCCTGGATCTGCAGCTCGTGCGCCAGCACGTTGAGCAGCACCTCGGAGTCGGAATCGGTATTGATATGGCGGCGATCGTCTTCGAACATCTCGCGACGCAGGGTCTCGGTGTTCACCAGATTGCCGTTGTGCGCGAATGCGATGCCATAAGGCGAGTTCACGTAGAACGGCTGCGCTTCTGCCGAGCCTTCCGAACCGGCGGTGGGATAACGGCAATGACCAATGCCGATATTGCCGCGCAGGCCAATCATCGCGCTCTGGCTGAACACGTCGCGCACCAGGCCATTGCCCTTGTGCAAGCGCAGTCGCGCGCCATCCACGGTGGCGATACCGGCAGCGTCCTGGCCACGGTGCTGTAACACGGTCAAACCGTCATAAAGTGACGCGGCGACCTCAGTGGTGCCGACGATACCGATGATTCCGCACATGGTTGTTGCCTGTATTTAGAAAGTCGTCGCAGTAGCGGCCGTGGAGGCGGCCGCCGGGTGGGCATTGTGCTTAGTCGCAGGTGAAGCGCCCGGCACAACCGCCGGCAAGGCGGGAAGATGGTCCAGCAGCGCCGGGGGATTCAGGTAGTGCCGAACACTCTCCGGCACCCGCTCTCCCAGCCACGCAGCCACTCCCTTGAACTGCGGCAATAAAACCGATTCGTTCCACCATGGGTCGCGAATGACCGCGGTGAACCCAAGCAGAAACACCGCCAGCGTCACCAGCAGCACACCTCGGGCAAAACCGAACACCATGCCAAGCAAACGATCGGTACCGGACAAGCCCGTGCCCTCGACCAGCTTGCTCACCACGAAACGCAGCATGGCTCCTGCAATCAATACGGCAAGGAAACAGATGCCGTAACCGACCAGAATCCGCGCCGACGGCAGCTGGATACTGTGCTCGAAGTAGCCCGCCACACTAGGACCAAACGTCCATGCGACCCAGAACGCTATCGCCCACACCACCAGCCCCAACACCTCGGAAATGAGGCCTCTCCATAGACCAATCAAGACCGACAGGCCAAGTACGGCGAGGATGATGTAGTCGGCCCAATTCACCGGGTCACCAGTTCAGGATGTTCAGGGAGCGCTGACGACGTTGCCGTCGACACCGAGCTTGGTTTTGATCTGGTCGCGTATCCGCACGGCGTCAGCACGCTGCGTCTGCGGACCCGCGCGAACGCGCCACAACTGCTTGCCGCTGGCATTGACCGTATCGACATAGCCATCGAAGCCGTTGGCGCGCAGCTTGTCGCGCAGTGCATTGGCATCGGCCTGGCTACCCATGGCCGCCACCTGCACCGCCCAGGCGCCCGCACCCGGCGTGGCCGCCGTATTGGAGGTATTGGTGACCGTATTGGCCGGCTTGGAGGCCGGCATATCGTCCTGTGTCGGCGTGGCAGCGCTGCTTTCGAGGCGCGCCGGTGCGCCCGGAATGGTCTGGCTGATCTTCAGGCGCGCCGATTCCGCCGCAGCGCGTGACTCAAATGGGCCTGCGGTGACCATGGTCAGCTGCTTGCCGGCCTGGGTGATGGCGCGACCCGACACCGGATAACCCAAGGCGTGCACGCGCTGGATCAGGCTCTGCGCGCTGGCCGGTGACGCATACGCGCTGAGATTGACCGAATACTGGCCATGCGCGGCGGTGGCTGCCGCGGTTGCCGGCTGCGCCTCTGGCTGGGCGGGCACGGCCGGAGTGGCAGTTGCCTTGGCCGACTTGGTCGCCGACGCCACAGGCGAGGTCTGGGCGGGGATCAGCGGCTGCGCCACCGTGGTACCGCCCTTGGTGACCGTCGTCGGCTCAGGCTTCTGACCCGCAGCAGGATCGATCTCCACATCACGTGGACGGTTGGAACCAATATTCACCGTGGCCAGCTGGTCAGAACCCGCCGGCGTGGCGGCCGGCGCCTTGGCGACGTCGATGGCCGGCTTGGGCGCCGGCGCCGCCGAGGACGACGTGGCCGCGCCCGGCGTCAAGCTCATGGTCTTGGTCTGCAGATCCCGATCCGGTGCCGGCGGGATGGCCAGGCTTACGGATTCGTCGGCAGTGCTGCTCGGCGGGCTGCTGGAGAAGATCATCGGCAAGAACAGGACCGCCAGCGCAATAAGAACGGCAGCTCCCAGCAGACGTGTTTTCAAGACAGGCTCCAAGGCGGCGGACGAGGTGCGAGAACGGCGCGATTATACCTGTCTGAGTCGCCGGTCTGACTGAAACCTCATTCCGACGATTCAGCAAGGGTCGCCGCTGCGACGAAGAAAGATCCAAAAGCGAGCACGAGCTCGCCCGGTTTCGCCGTTGCGCGCGCCGCGGCGAGTGCGGCCGATACATTCTCGTGGACGTCGTAGCGTGCCTGCGGGAGGGCCAGTTTCAGTTGTTCCGCCAGCACCTGTGCTGGCAGTCCTCGCGGCGTATCGCGCTCGAGCCCGGCAAGATGCCAGTCATCGATGCGTGCGCCCAGTGCGCGGATCACGCCACCCACGTCCTTGTCGGACAAGGCGCCGTAAACCGCGTGCACGCGGCCTCGTGGCTGCGAATCCAACCATTCGGCGAGCGCGCGGGCCGCCTGCGGGTTGTGTGCCACATCGACGACCAGGGCCGGGTCGCCACCAAGCGACTGCAGCCGCGCTGCCACCCGAACCCTGCGCAGGCCAACCGCCGCCGCAGCGCCAAGGTCGATGTCAGCCAGGGATGCGTCGATGGCGCTCAGTGCATGCAGCGCCGCGATGGTGGCGGCGGCGTTCGCGTATTGGACCGGTGCGCTCAGCGCCGGATCGGGCAATGAAAGCGACGTGCCGTCGCGGTGACGCCAGCGCCAGCCGGTTGCCAGGCGTTCGACCATGAAGTCCCCACCCGCCCGTTGCGTGCAGGCCTTGATGCCATCCAGGGCGTTGATCAAGCCCGCGGGAGGATCCAGTTCGCCGACGATCGCCGGGCGATCGGCACGCGCGATCCCGGCCTTTTCCGCACCGATAGTGTCGCGATCGGGCCCCAGCCAGTCCATATGGTCGAGATCGACCGTGGTGATGATCGCCACATCGGCATCCACGATATTCACCGCATCCAGTCGACCGCCCAGCCCTACCTCGAGCACGGCCACGTCGAGATCGGCGCGCGCGAACAGATCCAGCGCCGCCAGCGTGCCGAACTCGAAATAGGTGAGTGGAATGTCGCCGCGTGCCGCCTCGATACGCTCGAAGCTTGCGATCAGCAGGCCGTCATCGGCATCGGCGCCATCGATGCGCACGCGCTCGCGGTAGTGCAGCAAATGCGGCGACGTATAACAGCCCACCCGCTTCCCTGCGGCCGACAGCATGGCCTCCAGCATGGCCACCGTGGAGCCCTTGCCATTGGTGCCGCCGACGGTAATTACCCGTCGCGCCGGCGCCCGCGCGCCCATGCGCTGCCATACCGCACGCACGCGATCGAGGCCAAGCTCGATGCTGCGTACATTGACGCGTTCCTGATACGCCAGCCATTCGTCGAGTGTGCGGGTATGGCTGGCGGACATCCAACGGCTTCCGGCGGTAAAACGGGTGCACAGCTTAGAGCATGCTTGCCACAGAGATGGCGCGAACCGCGAGCCGCAGCCTCAGTTCTGGCAATCCCTCACCGTCATCCCAGCAAAAGCTGGGATGACGGGCAAACAGCAGGCGCAGCTTCAACCCCACAAATGAATGCCACTGGCACGCAGCGCCCAGTACATCCCAAAGGCGGTCCAGAACATTTTCTTCAGGGCGCGTGCCGCAAGCAGAGCCACCAGCAGCCCCAACAAAAGGGGCATGTGCTTTTCCAGGGTGCCGCGCATGTTGTCGATGATGTTCATCAGATCCCCTCCCACACCCGATTGGTGCGGGAGGAATCATCGGCCTCCCTAGCCATGCGTGGCAGGGAGTCCCGTCAATCATCGCAGGTGACAATCATCACAATGGCAGGCGGCGCAGCCGCAAGGCATTGCCGACGACCGACACGGACGACAGGCTCATGGCCAGCGCGGCCACCATGGGTGACAACATCACGCCCAACAGCGGATACAGCAGCCCTGCCGCCAGCGGCACGCCTACCGCGTTGTAGATGAAGGCAAAGAACAGGTTTTGGCGGATATTGCGCACGGTCGCCTGCGATAGCGCCCGGGCGCGCACGATGGCCGTCAACTCACCCTTCACCAGGGTCACCTGGGCGCTTTCCATGGCGATATCCGTGCCGCTGCCCATGGCGATACCGACATCGGCGGCCGCCAGCGCAGGTGCGTCGTTGATGCCGTCGCCGGCCATCGCTACGCGCCTGCCGGCCGCACGCAAGGACTGGACCACCGCGGCCTTGCCGGCGGGCGAGACGTCCGCATGCACATCATCGATACCCAGGGTGCTGGCCACGGCCGTGGCCGTGATCGCGTTGTCGCCCGTCAGCATCACGATGCGCAGGCCGGCCGCATGCAGATCCCGGATTGCCTGGGGCGTGCTCGCCTTGATGCGATCGGCCACGGCGATCAGCCCTGCCAAAGCACCATCGACGGCCAGGAACATCACGGTGGCTCCCTCGGCACGCAACGCATCCGCACGAGTTCGCGCCGTGTCATCCGGCTCGATGCCGATGTTCGACAGCAGGCGCAGATTGCCCAACGCCGCCGCGTGACCTTGGATCTCGCCCTCTACACCTGCGCCGGTCAAGGTGCGGAAGGCCGTCACCGTGGGCACGCTGACACCCGCCGCCGCGGCTCCCGCAAGAATCGCCCGCGCCAGCGGATGCTCGCTCGGCTTCTCCAACGCTGCGGCCATCGCCAGCAGTCGTTCAGTGGGATACGCGCCCAGGCTCACGACTTCCTTCAACATCGGCTTGCCTTCGGTCAGCGTGCCGGTCTTGTCCACGACCAAGGTGTCGATGTCGCGCAGGGATTCAATCGCAGCCGCGTCACGAAACAGCACGCCCGATTGCGCTGCGCGACCGCTGGCCACCATGATCGAAATAGGTGTGGCCAAGCCCAGCGCACACGGACACGCGATGATCAACACCGACACCGCGGCAATCAACGCATAGGCCAGACGCGGATCGGGTCCCAGCAACGCCCAGGCGACGAACGCCAGTGCGGCGACCGCCACCACCGCCGGCACGAACCATGCCGCTACCCGATCGGCCACGCGCTGCAACGGCGCCTTGCTGCGCTGGGCTTGCGCCACCAGTGCCACGATTTGCGCCAGCATGGTTTCCGCCCCCACCTTGTCCGCACGCATCAACAACGCGCCATCCTGATTGATGGTGCCGCCCGTCACGCGTTCGCCTTTGGCCTTCGCCACCGGCAAGGGCTCGCCAGTGAGCATGGATTCGTCGACATGACTGCTGCCATCGAGTACCACGCCGTCGACTGGCACTTTCTCGCCGGGACGCACGCGCAAGGTGTCGCCGGCATGCACCTGGTCCAGCGGCACATCGAACTCACGGCCGTCCGCACCGACCCGGCGCGCCGTCTTCGGCGCAAGCCCCAGCAAACCCTTGAGCGCTTCGCCGGTACGACGCCGCGCGCGCAGTTCGAGGAAGTCGCCCAACGTCACCAGGGTGACGATGACCGCCGCCGACTCGAAGTACACACCGACCCGGCCATGCAGATCGCGAAAGCCCTCGGGAAACAGCGACGGTGCAAGAAAGGCGACCGCGCTGTACAGCCACGCCACGCCGGTGCCCAACGCGATCAGCGTGTACATATTCGGCGACCAGGGCTTCAGCGAACGCCAACCGCGCACGAAGAACGGCGCACCACCCCACCCCACCACGACCGTCGCGAGTACCGCCTCGATCCACGCCGCCATGCCACCCCAAGGTTTCGGCAGGTGCCAGCCCAACAAATGCGGCCCCATGGCCAGCAGGAATACCGGCAGCGTGCATGCCGCAAGCGTCCAGAAGCGACGCGACATCGCGCGCAACTCCTGGCCGTCGTCCTGGTCCAGGCTGGGCATCATCGGTTCCAGTGACATGCCGCATGTCGGGCAATGGCCAGGACCGATCTGCTGCACCTCCGGATGCATCGGGCAGGTATAGACGGCGCCGGCAATGACCGGCGCCGGCGTGGGCCGCTCGTGCAGATAGCGCCCAGGATCGGCGACGAACTTCTCGCGACAGCGCTGCGCGCAGAAGTGATAGCTCTGGCCACCATGCTCGGCGTGATGCGCCGTCTCGCGCGGGTCCACGCTCATGCCGCACACCGGGTCTTTCTCGGTGTGCGCCGCGTGATCGTGATGCTCATGCTGATGGTGTTCGTGTGGCATGACCGAGGGCGCGGCACCGCCGCAACAGGATGTCTCCACCGGCTCGGCCGCCTTCTCGTTCGCGCCACAACATCCCTGCTGGCCGGCGCTCATGCGTCATCCTCCTGGTCAGCCAACGCGCGCAGGATCGGGCATTGATCCGGCGAACCGTGCCCGGGACAGGCATCGACCAGTTGCTCCAAGCCATCGCGCACGCGGGTGAGTTCGGCGATCCGCGCATCGATGGCGGCGAGGCGCTCCTGCGCGCGCTTCTTCACCGCCTTCACGCCGCGCTGGCGATCGGCGGACAAGGCGAGCAGGTCGCGTATTTCTTCCAAGGTGAAACCCAGATCCTTGGCTCGCCGGATAAAGCGCAGCTGCCGCACGGCGCTGTCGTCGTAACTGCGGTAACCCGACGCGCGCCGCAGGGGCTCGGGCAGCAGCCCTTCACGCTCGTAGTAACGAATGGTGTCGATCGCCACGCCGACGCGCTTGGCGACGGCACCGATGGTCATGGGTGTGTTTTGAGTGTCCATGGACAAAGTCTAGACCTTTGATCTAGGTCCAGAGTCAAGCCCCGGCCACGCGGCGACCGCTGTCGAAGACCCTTAACCCTGGCACTGGAGTCAGTAACCATGGCACTGGCACATAACGCTAGCACTGACCAACCAGCCAAGGCTGCCCGAGCGGAGGTATGACGGGATCTGCAGATCCCTGAACACAGTCAGCCCAATCGATGCGATGTCGCCACACCACGATGCCGCTGCGCCGCGGTCAAATCGTAAGTGATCTTTTCTGTTGCGAGGCCAGCGGAAGTCTCCCCATTAAGCGGTGGGGATGGTTCCGCCATCGATCACATATTCGGTGCCTGTGATCGCCGCTGCTCGCGGCGAAGCAAGAAACGCTATGAGATTTGCCACTTCGACGGGTTTGGATGGTCGGCCGAGCGGAATGCCGCCAAGGGAGTTCATGATGATCTGCTTGCCACCCTCGTAGTCGGTACCCGCCTGCAGGGCTAGTCGCTCGGCCAGCGCGACGGACGCTTCCGTCTCGATC
>DASXND010000402.1:0-2600 GCA_036495265.1 Dyella sp. | reverse complement strand
GCGTCGAAGGTCAGGTCGACCACCGACACGTTGATGGTCGGCACGCGCATGGCGAAGCCGTCCAGCTTGCCGTTGAGCTCCGGCAGCACCAGGCCCACCGCAGCGGCGGCGCCAGTCTTGGCCGGGATCTGGCTCATCGTGGCCGAGCGCGCGCGACGCAGGTCGGAGTGATACACGTCCGTCAGCACCTGGTCATTGGTGTAGGAGTGGATGGTGGTCATCAGGCCGCGCACGATGCCGATCTTGTCGTGCAGCACCTTGGCCAGCGGGGCCAGGCAGTTGGTGGTGCACGACGCGTTGGAGATCACTTCCAGCTTGGAGGTGAGCTTGTCGTCGTTGACGCCGAAGACGAAGGTACCGTCCACGTCCTTGTCGCCAGGGGCGGAGATGATCACCTTCTTGGCGCCGGCGGCGAGATGCGCGCTGGCCTTGGCCTTGGAGGTGAACAGGCCGGTGCACTCGAGCACCACGTCGACGCCCAGGGCGCCCCACGGCAGCTTGGACGGATCACGCTCGGCACAGACCTTGATGCGGTCGCCGTTGACGATCAGGTCGCCACCCTCCACCGACACGGCGCCCGGGAACTTGCCGTGGGCGGTGTCGTACTGGGTCAGGTGCGCGTTGGTCTCGGCGTCGCCGAGGTCGTTGATCGCGACGATCTGGATCTCTTGGGTGCGACCGGCTTCGTACAGCGCGCGCAGAATGTTGCGGCCAATGCGACCGTAACCGTTGATGGCGACCTTAATTGCCATGGGACAGCATCCTCCGGGGTAGATGACGAAAATGGCGGCCGCTGGCCGCCGTAAAACCGTCATTTTAGCCTGAACCGGGGGGCGGTCTCATCTGGGGCTGTTCAGAAAGTCCCTAACGCGCTTGAATCGACGTTTTACGGCTAGCCGAGCAGGAAGGGAAAACGCCATGAGCGACGCACAACAGACCATCGAGATCTCCCTGGAGCAGACCGCCGACTACGAATTCCGGGTCCGTTTCGATGACACGGCGATCCCCGACCTGATCACCGATGAAACCGCCCCGCTGGGTCGTGACGCCGGCCCCAATCCCTCGCGGCTGCTGGCCGCCGCCGTTGCCAATTGCCTGACGGCGAGCCTGCTGTTTGCCTTGCGCAAATACAAGAATGCACCGGGCACCTTGGGGGCGCATGCGAAAGCGACGCTGACGCGCAACGAGCATGGCCGCTGGCGCGTCACCCACATTGCGGTCGACCTGCAACTGGCCGATGCGGCGGCGACACTGGAACACCTGGATCGCGTGCTCGCCCAGTTCGAGGACTTCTGCATCGTTACCGAGAGTGTGCGGCAAGGGATCGCGGTCGATGTCTCCGTGCGCGATGAGGAAGGGCAACTGCTGTCCAAGCCCGCCAGCGGCTGAGAGCTTCGCTTGGATCTGGCTGTCATGGGGCCGTGGCACACTCCACGGCCCGCTCACCCAAGGTCACCTGTCGCCATGCCTGCACTTCGTCGATCCGCCGCTGTTGTACTGATGTGCCTTGCTCTGGCATCTGCCGCCCAGGCTTGGGGTCCTTTGGGGCACAGCGTCGTAGCGGACCTGGCGCAGCGTCAGTTGAGCCCGACGGCCGAGGCGATCGTGGAGCGGCTGCTGGCGCCGGAGCACACGCGCTCGCTGGCCGATATCGCCAGCTGGCCCGACGAGATCCGCAACGACCCCAAGCAGGCCGATCTTTGGAACAAGACCCGCGGCCTGCATTACGTCGACTTCACTTCGGGCGATTGCGACTACCAACCGCCGCGTGACTGCCGCGATGGCGTCTGCGTGGTCGCGGGCATCGACCATTACGTTGCCGTGCTGGGCGACAAAACCCAGCCCGATGCGGTGCGGCTGGAAGCGTTGAAGTTCGTAGTGCATTTCATTGGCGACGAACATCAGCCGCTGCACGGTGGCTCGCGTGACGACAAGGGCGGCAATGCCTACCAGGTGCAGTTCAACGGCAAGGGCACGAACCTGCACAGTGTGTGGGATTCGGGCCTGCTCAAGACGCGTGGCCTCGAATGGAAGGCCTACGCAGACGAACTCGATGCACGCGGCCCGGTCGATCTGCCGCCCCCGATCCCGCCGCTGGACAATATCTATGCGCAGTGGGCCGAGGAATCCTGCGCCATCTCGCGTGACATCTACCCGGACGGCCACAAGATCGATCAGGCCTATGTCGACAAGGAATTGCCGGTCGCTGAGCTGCGCCTGCGTCAGGCCGGGCGCCGTCTGGCCGACGTGCTCAACGTCACCCTGACGCACTGAGTTTTTTGGCCTTCGCGAAGGATTAGCCTGCAGGGTGCGCTCCTACAGGGGCAGGCGTGTGACGCCATAATTTGCTGCATCGCCGCACGCCGTTCCCTGCATCAGGGATCGAATCAAACCGAGGTTCCGGGGGCGGCTGCCAGCGAGTGCAGGCTTGCCTTGGAGTGGATTCCCGATGGGCTCCAGATGACACCAGTGTTTGGGCGTTTCGATGTCTGAACAGCAGACCAGTACATGTCGCATTCGTTAACTTGCTTGTCGATAGGTAATACCAGTGGCTGGTGGTGGTCCGCATGCCACAAGCAGTCCAGTTGGGCTCGCCGAAA
>DASXND010000401.1:0-4388 GCA_036495265.1 Dyella sp. | reverse complement strand
ACCTTGATGCGCTCACGCAAGCCCTTGACGATGAGCATGTCGACCAGCGCAGGCAGCGCTTCGTGCAGTGGCAGGCCAACGCCTTCCATCAAGGTCTGTGGTGCGGCGCCGGTGCCGCCTTCCGAACCGTCGACGATGATGAAGTCAGGCGCGCTTTCGACGCCGCGCAGTTTCACCTCGTCGCACAGCTCGGCAATCCAGTCCATGCCGCCAAACACGGCCTTGAAGCCGACGGGTTTACCGGTGAGATCGCGGATATGCTGGATCGAATTCATCAACTCCTGCACATTGCCGATATCCAGGTGGCGGTTCGGGCTCTGCGAATCCTGGCCGACCGGAATGCCACGGATAGCAGCGATCTCCGGCGTCACCTTCGCCGCCGGCAGCAGTCCGCCCATGCCGGGCTTGGCACCCTGGCCGAGCTTGATGCTGATCATCTTCACCTGCTTGTGTGCGCAGATCGCCAGCAGCTTCTCATCGTCGAGCTTGCCGTCAGGCGTGCGCACGCCGTATTTGGCCGTGCCGATCTCGAAGATGATGTCGCAGCCGCCTTCCAGGTGATACGGCGCCAACCCGCCCTCGCCGGTGTCCATCCAAATGCCGGCCTTGGCCGCGCCGAATGACAATGCGCGCACCGCGGGCGCCGAGAGCGCACCAAAACTCATCGCGGATATATTGAAGAACGCCGCATGTTGATACGGCTCGCGTGCATACGGCCCAAGCGTGACCAGCCGAGGCTCCACATGCTTCTCGCCCAGCGCGGGAAACGGTGCGTTGACGAAAAACGGCACGCCCTCGCCACGCAGATCGCGGGTGGAACCGAACGCGTTGGTGTTGTCCACGTTCTTGGCGGCGCGATAAACCCACAAGCGTTGAGCACGGTTGAACGGCAACTCTTCGCGATCGCTGGAATACAGGTACTGCCGGAAGAACTCGCCGAGATGGAGGAACCAGTAACGGAAGTGGCCGATTACCGGAAAATTGCGCAGCACTGAATTGGAGGTCTGGTTGCGATCCACGACCCACACCACCATCACCACCACGACCAACAACACAAGCAACAGCAGGAACAGGGCGGCGAAGGTTTCAATCGTCACCACCAGCCAGTGCGCGAATTCCGTAGGTTGCATCGTTTGCTCCAGTTGTCATCCCCTCTCCCGTAGGAGGAGAGGGTTGGGGTTAGGGGCAGTCCTGCTATCGGGCTGCTCGAAGCGTGCTTTGTCGAAACCTTGAGGCGAGCACCAACCCCTCACCTCGATCCTCTCCCCTTCGGGGAGAGGAAGCCAAGCACTAGAGCTCCACGCGCAAGGCCTTGGCCGCGCGGATGGACTTGTCCTTGGCCGCATCGATGCTTTCATCGCGCGCCAGCGTTACAGCCATGCGTCGACGGCCTTTCACGGTCGGTTTGCCGAAGATGCGCAACTGGGTATCGGCTTCAACCAAAGCTTCGGCCACGTTGAAATAGCGCGGGGCTCCGCCGTCGCCTTCCACCAGTACCGCACACGAGGCCGACGGACCAAGCTGGCGAATGGCCGGTATCGGCAAGCCAAGGATCGCGCGCGCGTGCAGGGCGAATTCGGACAGGTCCTGCGAGATCAAGGTCACCAGGCCGGTGTCGTGCGGGCGTGGACTGACCTCGGAAAAGATCACGCTGTCGCCCTTCACGAAGAACTCGACGCCAAACACCCCCCAGCCGCCCAGGGCGGCGGTGATGGCGGCGGCTTGACGCTGCGCCTCGACCAGGGCGGCGTCGCTCATCGGCTGCGGCTGCCACGACTCGCGGTAATCACCATCTTCCTGGCGATGACCGATCGGTGCGCAAAAGCTCACACCGTCCCGGTGGCGCACGGTGAGCAAGGTGATTTCGTAATCGAAATCGACAAAGCCCTCGACGATCACCCTGCCCTTGCCGGCACGGCCGCCCGACTGGGCGTAGTCCCACGCAGGCTGCAAGTCGCCCGGCTGGCGCACCACGCTTTGGCCCTTGCCCGACGAACTCATCACCGGCTTGATCACGAACGGCAGGCCGATGGTGGCGGCCGCGTCCTGATACTCGGCTTCCGTCTCGCAAAAGCGGTAGCGCGAGGTAGGCAGCTGCAATTCCTCGGCGGCCAGCCGACGGATGCCTTCCCGGTCCATGGTGAGCCAGGCGGCGCGAGCGGTGGGAATGACGCGCAGGCCTTCCTTCTCCAGCTCGATCAGCGTCGGCGTGTGGATCGCTTCGATCTCAGGCACGACCAGATCGGGCTTTTCCTGTTCGATCAGTGCGCGCAACGCGGCGCCGTCCAACATATCGATCACATGGCTGCGATGCGCCACCTGCATCGCGGGAGCGTTGGCATAGCGGTCCACCGCAATCACTTCCACGGCGTAGCGCTGGAGTTCGATCGCCACCTCCTTGCCAAGCTCGCCGGAGCCGAGCAGAAGCACGCGCAAGGCATGGTCGGAATAAGGCGTGCCAAACGGCTTCATCGGAATCTCCGGAGGGGGGCAAAGCGCCATTGTAAGCGGCACGACCGTGCCGCGCTTCCACTCGCTGCGCACTTCACCTAGCGCGTATTGACGGGCGCCCTGATCGGGCGTTGACTGTGTTTCGTCTCCGTCGTCCCCACGGAAGTACCATGCGCAACGGGATCGCTCCGCTCCTGCTGGCGCTGACGTTGTGCCTTGCCCCCTGGATCGGGGCCCGCGCCAGCGCGCCGGTACCCGACGACAGCACCTGGATGACCGTGCTGCTGGACGGCCGCAAGATCGGCTACGTGCATGTCGAGTACCAGCGCGACGGTGACATCGTCACCACCACGCAAACCTTGTCGATCGATCTGCACCGCAATGGCAAGGACCTGCCCATGAGCAACATGACGCGCAGCGTTGAAAACAGCGGCGGACAGCCGCTGGCCTTTGCGGCGCGCACCACGTTGTCGGCCATGGACAGCACGACCAGCGGCGAGCGCCAGCCCGATGGCCGGTTCATGGTCACGACGACGGTGGGCGGTGTATCGCGGCAGCAGAGCATGGATTGGCCGTCGGGCGCCCTGCTTAGCGAAGGGCAGCGCCTGGTGTTTGCGAGGACCGGCATCCGCCCGGGACAGCTGTACGAGATGCGCATGTTCGATCCGGCCAGCCTGCAGGTGGAGCTTGCTTCGATGCAGGTGGTCGGTGTCGAACAGGTCACCCTGCCCGGTGGCACCGCGATGCTCGAACACCAGCGCCAGATCATCCGCTCGTCGCATGGCCCGCAAATCGTGGATCTGTGGCTGGACGAACGCGGGCGGACCCGTAAGGGCGTGCTCAACGTGCTTGGCCGCGAAATGGAAATGTTGGCCTGCGACCGCGCCTGCGCGCTGGCGCCCGAGCAGCATGTGGACATGCTCCGCGAGGCCATGGTGGTCTCGCCACGGCCTCTCACGGCGCCGCTGCGTGGCGCCCCATTGCGTTATCGCATCAAGCAACCGGAGAGTTATTCGCCGCCCGTCATCGTCACCGACGAGCAGCAGGTCTCGAACCTTGGTCATGGCCAGTGGCTGGTCGACATCGGTGGCGCCGAAGCCAACCGCGCGAGACCTCCCCAGCCGGAGGATTCACGTCCCAATGCCTGGCTTCAATCGGATGCGCCGACGCTACGCCGGCTCGCCGCCCAGGTGGTGGAAGGCGCACCCGACAACCTGCAGAAGATGGAACGCCTGCGCCGCTTCGTTAGCGGTTACATCACCCCGCATGGGCTGGACGTGGGCTACGCCTCGGCGCTGGAGGTGCTGAGCCATCCCTACGGCGACTGCACTGAATACGCGGTACTGCTGGCTGCCATGGCACGCGCGGTAGGTATTCCCGCGCGGGTGGTTACCGGCATCGTCTACAGCGACCGCTACGGGGGCAAGTCGCAGGTTTTCGTGCCGCATGCCTGGGTACAGGCATGGATCGATGGCCACTGGCGCAGCTTCGACGCCGCCCTGCGCCGTTTCGATAGCAGCCATATCGCGATGGACACCGGCGACGGCGATCCGTGGCACTTCTTCAATGTCACCAACTTGTTCTCGCGCCTGCAGATCGAAGACATCTCGCCGCTGCAGCCCGCTCCGCGCCCGGGGAATCGGCATGCCAGGCCGGGTACGGGCGGGCTTTGAACAGCCATGGCCGGCACTGAGTGAATCCGCCCTGGGCCAGATGGCGCAGAATTACCCTTACGACTCGCATGACGACGGCAAGCCAGCCCTGCGCAGCCACGGCGACGTCATCAACAATCACCGGCGCGACGAGATCCAGGCACGCTTGGAGAAAGCAGGCGTGCAGGTCATCGAAGCGCGCATCAGCCACCTCGCCTACGCCCAGGAAATCGCCCAGGCCATGCTGCAGCGCCAGCAGGCCAACGCCATTGTCGCCGCACGCGA
>DASXND010000400.1:0-6980 GCA_036495265.1 Dyella sp. | reverse complement strand
GTGGCTTCGCTGGCGCCGTAGCCGTGTTCGATGCTGTCCACGCCCGCTTCGACCGCGAGGCGCACACCGGCGTCACTGGACGCATGTGCGGCCACCGGGCGTCCCGAGAGATGCGCGGTGTCGACGATGGCCTTCATTTCGGCCAGCGACAACGTGGGTTGCGTGCTGCCGTCCGCACCGACACGGTAGTCGGCGTACAGCTTGATCCAGTCCGCGCCGCGTCCGGCCTGTTCGCGGGTGGCGCGAATGGCTTCGTCGACGCCGCTGATCTCCTGCGCGCCACTGGGTAGATCCATATCGGGCCGGAAGCCGCGCGGGCCCGGGCCATAGCTGGCGGTGGCCACGATGGCGCGTGTCGATACGAACAGGCGCGGGCCGGGAATCATGCCCTCATCGATAGCGCGCTTGACCGAGACATCGGCAAAGCCGGCACCTTCCGTACCGAGGTCGCGCAAGCTGGTGAAGCCGGCCATCAGGGTGGCGCGCGCATGTGTCGCGGCTTCCAGCGTGCGGTAGTCCTGCGGCTCCTTGAGCACCTGATCGTTCCACAGGGTTTCGTTGTACGGATGCAGGAAGACGTGCGAGTGCAGGTCGATCAGGCCCGGCGTCAAGGTGGTCCCGGCCAGGGTGATGCGTTGCGCGTTGGATGGGGCTTTGATCGTATCGACGGGGCCGACCGCCGCGATGGCGCTCTCATGTACCAGTACGGCCCAGCCGCTGTGCGCGGTGTCGCCGTCTGCCGTCCAGACGCGATCAGGCAGCAGCAGGATGTCGGCGTGGGGCGTCGCGGCCATGGCGCTCGAGCCACCCAGCATCAGCGTGGCCAGGAGCGCGCCGATCCAACCTTCGCATCGATTCCACCGCATCGCCATTCCCCACGATTCCGAAGTCCGATTCTAGCGAGGTGTGGCCTGCGGCGGCGAGCCGGCGGGTCAGCGTGATGCGCGCCCGGCGTCTGCCATCAGCTGCCTGCAATCGTCGTCGGGTGCCGGCGTGGAGTTGACGCAGCTCTGGAAGCCGGCGGGTAGGGTGGTGTTGATGCGCATCTCGCCCTCGCGCACGGCGAAGTGCAGCGGCGGCGCGGCGCACGCGGCGCTGGCGGGCGCGCAATCATTGGCGACCACGGTGTAGTGACACTCGCCGCTCTCGCTACGCAGACAGCGGAAGCTGGCGAGCGGCCCGGTGACGTTGACCTTGCTATAGACCACGTCGTGGCCGTTGACGATCGAATGGACCACGACCGTGCGTCCTTGCTCGCATCCGGCGAGGACCAGCAGCAGGGGGAGCAATACGATGATCTTGTTCATGGGGACCTCTTGCGCGGGGCGCTGCGTGGCTTCGCCAGGAAGCTCACATGTTGCGGAACAACGCCATGAAGGGTTGGCTCACCACCAGGGTTTCCGGGCGCTGCTTGAGGCGCAGCGTGCCCTTGCCGGTGTCGTCGCGAACAATCGACGCGATCGCCTTGAGATTGACGATGGTCGAGCGATGGATCTGCTTGAACATGCTGGGGTCGAGCATGGCGGCCAGCTCGCGGATCGGCTTGCGCAACAACGCCTCGCCCTCGGCGGTCATGGCCACGGTGTATTTGTTGTCGGCGCGGAAATAGGCCACGTCGTCCACCATGATCAGGCGCGTCTCGCGCCCGTTGCTGGCGGTGATCCAGGTAAGCGGCGACGCACCGGGCGTGTTGCCGATGGACAGCTCGCGCAGCAATTCGGCCAGCGCAGCGGTATCGGCGGGGTGCTTGTCCGTGCGGGCCTTCAGGCGCTGCACGGTCGCAGCCAGGCGCTCGGTGGTGATGGGTTTCAGCAGGTAGTCCACCGCGCCCCGCTCGAACGCATCGATGGCGTATTGATCGTAGGCGGTGGTGAAGACAACTTGCGTGCCAGGGCTGGCCTCGGCGGCCGCGGCAGCCACTTCCAGTCCGCTCAGGCCGGGCATGCGGATGTCGAGAAAGGCCACGTCGGGTCGGTGCGCGTCGATCGCTTCGAGCGCGCTGGCGCCGTCCTCGCATTCGGCCAGCACGTCCAGTTCGGGCCATACCTTGGCCAACAGGTCGCGCAGGGCGGCGCGCAGCAGGGCTTCGTCCTCGGCAAGGATGGCGGTGGTCATGTCGAAGCCTCCTTGTCGCTCGCCGCCGCCATTCGTCGCGGCACCGTGATGGTGCTGGCCACGCCTTCCGGCGCGTTGCCGACGACCGACAGCGAGGCGGCGCTGCCGTAGATCAGGCGCAAGCGTTCGCGCACGTTCTTCAGGCCGATGCCGGTACCGCCGCTGGCATCGCTGAAGCCGCGTCCATCATCGGCAATCGTGATGCTGACCCGGTCCTCATCAGGGCGCGCGAGTATCCATACCGTGCCGCCGCCGGGCTTGGGTTCCAGCCCGTGCTTGATCGCGTTCTCCACCAGCGTCTGCAGCATCATCGGCGGCAGCGAGATGGCACGCAGCGCATCGGGGACGTCGATCTGCAGCGACAGGCGCGGACCCATGCGCAGCTTCATGATCTCCAGGTAGGCGCGGGTGCGCTCCAGCTCATCGCCCAGGGTCGACAACGCGTCGTCAGTGGTCGGAAGCGAGTGGCGCAGGTAGTGGATCAGGTGGCCGAGCATCTGATCGGCCTGGGCCGGATCGCTGCGCGTGAGGTATTGCGCGCTGGCCAGCGTGTTGTACAGAAAGTGCGGTTCGACCTGGGCGTGCAGCAGGTTGAGTCGGGCCACAGTGCGTTCTTTTTCGCTCTCCGACTGCGCCGCGCGCAGCTTTTCCTGGCGCCGCTTTTCGGACACGCGGCGGGTGATGGCGCGGATGATCGCCTCGGCGTTTTCCAGGTTGGTGCCGTCGTCCACACGGAACCAGTCGCTCCAGGCACCCGCCTCGGGCTCGCAGATCAGGGTGACGCTGCCGGCGCCGTCGCCGGGGGTGACTGTCGCGAAGATCTGGTTGCGCAGGTGGCCGAACCAGGTGGATGGATCCAGGCGACCCAGTGTGCTACGTCCGTAGGGCATCGGTCGTTGCACCTTGGCGCGAACCTGCAGGCTGTCGCGGGCGCTCTCGATATCCTCGGTGCGTGGCAGCTCGCGAATGGCGGCATCGAGCAGGTCGAATGCTTCGTCGGCTTCGAAAGGTATCTCCACCCGCCGCCGCTGCCGGTTGCCAAGGGTGTCGCTATCGATATGGCCGGCGATAAGCCGCACGCGGCGCAGGTGGGAGACCGCGCCGGTGACCACCATCAGCAGGGCGATGGCAACCAGCAGCACGAACGCACCGCCTGTGTCCCGGTAACGGAACGGTGGGCTGTTGGAGATCAGCAAGGCGGCGAACAGCAGGGCAAGAAACCATGCCAGGACCAGGCGGGCAACGAAGAGCACACTCTTGATCACGGCGGAACCTTGGGCTTCGGTGGGATGGCCGAGAGCATACTCAGCCCGGTTCCGGCCCGGGGCCCCTTTTCGACGAAACCGGGGTGGCCGCGACGAAAGCGTGCTGCGGGGGTGCGAAACCGTCGCCCCTTACCGCCTAGCCGGCCGTACGCGCCCGCGTCACCCGGCTGGCGGTTTCCTTGTGCAGCTGGGCGGCCAGCCATGCGCCGGTGGCCACCAGGATGTCCAGGTCGATGCCGGTGTGCATGCCGATGCCGTGCAGCATGTAGACCACGTCCTCGCTGGCGACATTGCCGGTGGCACCCTTGGCATAGGGACAGCCGCCGGTGCCGGAGACGGCGCTGTCGACGACGCGCACGCCTTCTTCGAGGCAGTTGAGGATATTGGCCAGCGCCTGGCCGTAGGTGTCGTGGAAGTGCACGGCCAATGCAGCCATCGGTACCTCCTGCGCCACCGCCCGCAGCATGGCACGCGCTTTCGCCGGCGTGCCGACGCCGATGGTATCGCCCAGTGAAATTTCGTAGCAGCCCAGTTCATGCAGGCGGCGCGCCACGCGCACGACATCGCTGATCGCTACGTCGCCCTGGTAGGGACAGCCCAGTACGGTAGAAACATAGCCACGCACCTTCACGCCATCGGCTTTCGCGCGTGCCAGTACCGGCGTGAAGCGCTCGATCGATTCATCGATCGAGGCGTTGATGTTCTTGCGGTTGAACGCTTCCGACGCCGCGGTGAATACGGCAATCTCGGTCACGCCGCTTGCACGCGCACGCTCATAGCCCTGCTCGTTGGGCACCAGCACCGGGTAGCTTACCCCGGGCACCTTGCGGATACCCTGGTAAACCTCGGCGGCGTCGGCCATCTGCGGCACCCACTTGGGGCTGACGAAGCTGGTCGCCTCGATCGTCCGCAGGCCCGTGCCCGACAGACGATCGATCAGCGCGATCTTGACGTCGGTCGGCAGCAAGGTCGTTTCGTTCTGCAGGCCATCACGCGCGCCGACTTCGACGATGCGGACGTGGTCGGCCTGGGCTGATGGCGTGTTCATGGCGTGCCTTTTGAAGAGTGCGGCCATGGATGGCCGCTTTTTGATCTTCGCGATCAGGGATGATCGCCCAGATACGATCAGGGATGGGGTTCCGCAATAAACCGAACCAGCACCGCGTCGGCTTCCACGAAGTCGCCTTGCGCGGCGCTCATGCTTTCGATGGTACCGGCGCGGGGCGCTTTCAATGCCAGCTCCATCTTCATCGCTTCCATCACCAGCAGTTCCTGACCCTCGACGACGCTATCGCCGGGGGCGGCCTTCACCAGCACGATACGGCCAGGCATCGGCGCCGCGATTTGGTTGCCGCCGCCGGCTTCCTTGGTCTGCCAGGCAAAGGCGGGCGCGCGTTCGAAACTGTGACGGTTACCCGCAGCATCGTGCACGGTGACACGGGCGCCATCGGCGCGTACCGGCATGCGCAGCGCTTCGTCGTCAAGGCGGGCACTCAGGTACTCGCCATCGTGGCGTGCACCGCGCACATCGGCGTTCGCTTCGCCGTGATGCAGTTGATAGTCCCCATCGTGGCCGTGCGCTTCGATCTCGTAGCGATGGCCGTGCAGCGATAGCGCAACGATGCGTTTGCCGGCATGACCCACGCGCCACGCATCGGCGCGCGACCATGGGGAATACGGATCGCTGCCATAGCGTGCGTTCGTCATGACGACGCACTCGTCATGCAGCAGGGCCGCAACCGCCGCGGCGAACAGCGCGCGCTGGTCCGGCGCCGTATCGCCGGCGAGAAATTCATCGAGATGACGGTCGAGATAGCCGGTGTCGATGCGAGCTTCGACCACGGCTGGGTGGCGTGCCAACCGTTCGAGGAAGGCGATATTCGATTTTGGTCCGACGATCTCGCCCTGCATCAACGCATCGCGCAGACGCTGCAAAGCCTGCGGGCGGTTCTCGTCCCACACGATGAGCTTGGCGATCATCGGGTCGTAGAAGATGGTGACGGTGTCGCCTTCGATCACGCCGCCGTCGAGGCGCACATGACGCGAGGGCGCGGGCAGGCGGAGCTTTTGCAGCTTGCCGGAGCCCGGCAGGAAGTTCTGGTCGGGATCTTCGGCGTACAGTCGCACTTCGATGGCGTGGCCGTGCGCGCGAACCTGGTCCTGCGACAACGGCAACGCTTCGCCAAACGCCACACGCAGCTGCCATTCGACCAGGTCCAGACCCAGCGTCTCTTCAGTCACCGGGTGCTCGACCTGCAGACGCGTGTTCATCTCCATGAAGAAGAACTCGCCGCCCTGGCCAACGATGAATTCCACCGTGCCTGCGCCGACGTAGTTCACCGCCCTGGCGGCCGCGACGGCGGCGGCGCCCATCGCGGTGCGACGTGCTTCGTCGAGGAAAGGCGAGGGGGTTTCTTCCAATACTTTCTGGTAGCGACGTTGCGCCGAGCATTCACGCTCGTTGAGGTGGATCACGTTGCCGTGCGTATCGCCGAACACCTGGAATTCGATATGGCGCGGATGGTCCACATAGCGCTCAAGAATCACACGCGTATCGCCGAACGCACTGGCCGCCTCGCGCTGGGCGGACGCGAGCGCGTCGACGAACTCGGCCTCGCTACGCACGATGCGCATGCCCTTGCCGCCGCCACCCGAGGCCGCCTTGATCATCAGCGGGAAACCGGTGCGGCGCGCCTGCTCGGCGAGCACGTCAGCTGACTGGTCGGCACCGTGGTAGCCAGGGACGAGTGGCACATCGTGTTGTTCCATCAAGGCCTTGGCGGCCGCCTTGGAGCCCATCGCATCGATGCTTTCCGGACGCGGCCCGATAAAGGCGATACCGGCATCCGTGCAGGCGCGCGCAAATGCCGTGTTCTCGGACAGAAAGCCGTAGCCCGGATGGATCGCCTGTGCGCCCGACTTGCGCGCCACTTCGAGGATCACGTCGCCGCGCAGGTACGAATCCGTCGGACGAGGGCCGCCAATGGGCCACGCCTCATCCGCCAGTCGCACATGTTGCGCGTTGGCATCCGCTTCCGAATACACGGCGATGGTGCGGATGCCCAGGCGTCGGCAGGTGCGAATCACCCGACAGGCGATTTCGCCGCGATTGGCAATCAGTACGCGCTCGAACATGCGGCTTCCGGGGGTTGTGCGAAGTGCCTAAAAGTAGCAGATCGGCGTGAGGTAGCCGATGCGCGGCGCAGCATGAGGGGAGATGGTGTGTTTGGTTAAGCCTTCTTTTGGTGAATGTTGACGAGGCGCGCGGAAGATTCGCATGTGGTTCGTGCTTTTTGCTCGTCATCCTGACGAAAGTCATCGTTCGTCATCCTAGCGAAGGCTAGAATCCAGTGTCTTTCGCCTTTGTATGCGTGGTTGCGACCTGGCTCGCCTGCCGCGGGCTTCCGTCCTCCTGCCGGAGGCCGGGTTACTTTTCTCTGTTTGGCCAGAGAAACGTAAGGCGGTCTCTAGACTCAAGTGCAACACCCTAAACGAGGTGAAGCATGGGTCAGAGATACAGCCATCTCAGTACAGAAGAACGTGGCGTCATCATGGTCGGCAAAGCGCGGGGCGAGAGCGCCCGCCAGCTGGCGGCGTGGC
>DASXND010000399.1:0-1886 GCA_036495265.1 Dyella sp. | reverse complement strand
ACCGCAGTACAACTTCGCGATCACGCCGCAAGTCCATCAGGGGGATGCGTGGTGGCAGATGAAGCAGCACCACTATCAACGCCCGACCGATGGCTTCCTGCCCATCCACATGCCATTGAACACGTCGGCCGGCATCCTTCTTGGCGGTATCGCCTTCGTGTTCGGCTTCGCCATGATCTGGTACATGTGGCCCTTGGCGGCCGTATCGTTCATCGCGCTGATGGCCGTGGCCATCGGCCACACCTTCAACTACCACCGCGAGTACTACATTCCGGCCGACGAAGTGCATCGCGTCGAAGCATCCCGCACAGAGCTCTTGGCCAACCATGTCTGATACCTCGATCAGCATGAGCAGCGGTGGCGGATTGCCGGAAGCGTTGAGCTTCCACGTGGACGGCGATCATCACCCGGAGAACGGCACCCTGCTGGGATTCTGGGTGTACCTGATGAGCGATTGCCTCATCTTCGCCTGCCTGTTCGCGGCGTACGGCGTGCTTGGGCGGGAATTCGCGGGAGGACCGACCGCCGCCGAAGTGCTTGAGCTGCCCACTGTTGCGATCAACACGGCGTTGTTGCTGTTGTCGTCGATCACCTATGGCTTTGCCGTGCTGGAAATGCAGCGCGATCGGCAGAGAGCGATGATGACCTGGCTCGCTATCACCGGGCTGCTGGGTGCCGGGTTCATCACGCTGGAGCTGAGGGAATTCGCGCACCTGATCTCGATCGGCGCCGGCCCGCAGCGCAGTGCCTTTCTTTCATCGTTCTTCACCTTGGTGGGCACCCACGGCCTGCACGTGAGCAGCGGCATTCTCTGGCTGATCGTGCTGATGGTGCAGGTAGGCAGGAAGGGACTGAGTTCAGCGAACAAGCGGCGGCTGATGTGCCTGTCGATGTTTTGGCATTTTCTTGATCTCGTATGGGTCGGCGTCTTCAGCTTTGTCTACCTGATGGGGGTGCTGCCATGAGTGCTCACACCGAGCCGCAACCGGGTCACGGCGGGACCGATGAGCATGGTCACGACGACCTGGGTATCCATGCCACCCTGAAGGGCTACCTGACCGGCTTTGTATTGGCGACCATCCTCACGATCATCCCGTTCTGGCTGGTCATGAGCGGCGGCTTCGAGAAATCGAGCACCACGGCACTGGTGGTGTTGGCGTTCGCGGCTGTGCAGATCGTGGTGCACATGATCTATTTCCTGCACATGAATACCAAGTCCGAGGGCGGCTGGAACATGTTGGCCCTGGTCTTTACCATCGTGCTCGTCGTTATCACCTTGAGCGGATCGATCTGGATCATGTACCACCTCAACAGCAACATGATGCCTTCGCAGATGCAAGATCCGGCAAACCTGCCGTGACGGTGCGCCAAGGCAACACGATCATCGCTCGACCATGACATCCACCGGTACACCACCCGACGAGGCCGTACGCGGCCCACGAGGCCCGCTTGGGCTGGCCTTGCTCGCCGCGTTCGCGCTGCTGTTGTTCGCTGGCTTCGTGGCCCTGGGTACGTGGCAGGTCAAGCGCCTCGCCTGGAAGCGCGATCTCATCGAACGTGTCGATCAGCGCGTGCACGCGCCGCCTGCCGCTGCGCCGGGCCCCGGCCAATGGGGGCAGGTTACCGCCGAAGCCGACGAGTACCTGCATGTCAGCCTTAGCGGCGCGTTTCTACATGATCGCCAAACGCTGGTCTGGGCGGCTACCGACCTGGGCAGTGGCTACTGGGTAGTGACGCCGCTACAAATGGCCGACGGTGCCATCGTGCTGGTCAATCGAGGCTTCGTGCCTACCGACTGGTGCGCGCTTCGCGGCCAGTGCGCCGCCGGGCCCAGCGGAGAAGTGACGGTGACCGGACTGCTGCGCATGAGCGAACCGTCGGTGATG
>DASXND010000398.1:0-19245 GCA_036495265.1 Dyella sp. | reverse complement strand
ATCTGCTCAAGGAAAAGCTGATCACCGAAGACGACGAGCGCAAGGCCGAGGACGAGATCCAGAAGCTGACCGACCGCTTCGTCAAGGACGTCGACAGCGCGGTGAAGCACAAGGAAGAGGAGCTGATGGCGCTCTGAGCGCCATCACCCCTGCACCATGACCAGCGCCGATCCCGCGCGGATACCGCGCCACATCGCCATCGTGATGGATGGCAACGGCCGCTGGGCGAAACTGCGCCACCGGCCGCGTACCTTTGGCCACAACGCCGGACGCAAGGCGGTCCGCAACGTGGTCGAGGGCTGCCTGCGCCAGGGCGTCAAGGTACTCACCTTGTTCGCGTTCTCCAGCGAGAACTGGCAGCGTCCGAAGGAAGAGGTCGGCGCGTTGATGGAGCTGTTCCTGCGCGCCCTGGACAAGGAAGTGGACGAACTGCACAGCAACGAGGTGCGCCTGCGTTTCGTGGGTGACCTCAGTGCCTTCGACGACGGCATGCGCCAGCGCATGACCGCCGCGATGGCGCGTACGGCCGGCAACGATGCCCTGCATCTGAACGTGGCCATGAATTACGGCGGTCGCTGGGACATCGTGCAGGCCGCACGCAAGGCTGCCGAGGCGGTAGCGCGCGGCGAACTGCGTGCGGACGAGATCGACGAAGCCCTGCTCGGCCACTGGATGAGCCTGGCGGACTTGCCGCCACTCGATCTTTTCATCCGCACCGGCGGCGAATGCCGCGTCAGCAATTTCCTACTGTGGCAGCTGGCTTACGCTGAGCTACATTTCACCGATACCCTTTGGCCCGACTTTGATCAGGCTTGCCTGAGCAGTGCCATTGAGGACTATGCACGCCGCGAACGCCGCTTCGGCCGTACCGGCGAGCAAGTCGCCCAGCGCTAACCCAAGGACCCAAATGCTGCTCCAGCGCACCCTTACCGCACTGCTGCTCGCTCCGTTGGTGATCCTGCTGATCCTGCTGGCACCGAACTGGCTGTTTGCCCCCATCGTCGCCATCGCCTTTCTCGCTGCCATGTGGGAATGGACCAGTCTTTCCGGCGTGCAGAACACCGCATCACGTGCCGCCTTCGTAGCGTTTACCGCGGTGCTGCTGGCCTTGTGCTGGTGGCTGCGCGATACCGCCGCATGGCCGCTGCTGATTGGTATCGGCGTCGCCTGGTGGGTGCTCACGGGACAATGGTTGCGCCATTTCGCCTTCGCGGCCGCGCCGACGCGCGAAAACCGCCTGATCAAGCTGGGGGCAGGACTCTTGGTGATCGTGCCCGCATGGGTGGCGGTAGTGGCCATCCATGGTTCGGGGAATCACGGTCGATGGTGGACTCTGCTCGCCCTGTTCATCGTCTGGGCGGCGGATATCGGCGCTTATTTCAGCGGCCGCCAGTTCGGCCGCCGCAAGCTGGCGCCCACGATCAGCCCGGGCAAGACCTGGGCAGGCGTCTATGGTGCCTTCGTCGCCGGGGCACTGGTCGCCCTGGGCGGCGGTTTGCTGCTGGGCGTGGGTGACGGCAAGCTGATCGGCCTGCTCACGCTGTCGGTGGTTGTGGTGGTTGCATCGATCGTCGGCGACCTGCTGGAAAGCCTGATGAAGCGACACGCCGCGGTGAAGGATTCCGGCAGCCTGTTTCCCGGCCACGGTGGCCTGCTCGACCGTCTCGACAGCGTCTTCGCGGCCATGCCCGTGTTCGCCGCCGGCATGCTCTTGCTTAGCCTATGAGCACCAGCGTTGTGCGAAACGTCGCCGTGCTTGGCGCCACCGGCTCGATCGGTGGCAGCACGCTCGACGTGATCGCCCGCCACCCGGATCGCTTCCGCGCCAGCGTGCTCACGGCGCACAGCAATGTCGCGGCGCTGGCGGAGCTGTGCAGCCGCCACCAGCCCGACCTGGCCGTCATCGCCGACCCTGCCCTGGAGGGCGAGCTGGCGCGTCGCCTGGCCGCTGCGGGGGTGCGCTGCGAGATTGCCAGCGGCCATGACGCCATCACAGCTGCCGTGTCAGGCGCGCTGTGCGACACCGTGGTCGCCGCCATCGTCGGCGCCGCCGGCCTGGACTCCACCCTGGCTGCCGCACGCACCGGCAAGCGCCTGCTGCTGGCCAACAAGGAATCCATCGTGATGGCCGGTCCGCTGCTGCTGGAGGCGCTTGCCGCCGGTGGCGGCGAGCTGATTCCGGTGGATTCCGAGCACAACGCGATCTTCCAGTGCCTGCCCGGCGGCCGTCCCGAGCTGGTTCGCAGCGGCGTACGTCGCCTGATCCTCACCGCTTCGGGCGGCCCGTTCCGTGGCCGCACGCGCGCCGAACTCGCCGGGATCACCCCCGAACAGGCCTGCAAACACCCCAATTGGGTCATGGGCCGCAAGATTTCGGTCGATTCGGCCACCTTGATGAACAAGGGTCTCGAGGTCATCGAGGCGCATCACCTGTTCGGCGCGCCGGCCGACGCCATCGAGGTGCTGGTGCACCCCCAGAGCCTGGTGCATTCGCTGGTCGATTACGTCGATGGCTCGGTGCTGGCGCAACTGGGCAACCCGGACATGCGCACCGCCATTGCCCACGCGCTGGCCTGGCCCGAGCGGATCGCCGCGGGCGTGCCGCCGCTCGACCTCGCCGCATGCGCACCGCTGGCGTTCGAGCAGCCCGACCTTGCCACCTTCCGCTGCCTCGCGCTGGCCTTCCAGGCGCTGCGCGCGGGCGGCGACGCACCGGCCATTCTCAACGCCGCGAACGAAGTGGCGGTCGAGGCCTTTCTGGCCGGCGGCCTGCCCTTCCTGGCGATTGCCGATCTGGTGGAGAGCGTACTTACGGAACTGCCGGCCGAACGCGTGGTCGATCTCCAGTCTCTGAATGAACGCGACCGGACGGCCCGTGACGCCGCCCGACGCATTCTCCGCAACGTCTGCTGACAAGCCTGATAAGCTCTTACTGATGAATCCTTTCTTTGGCTCGGTGTTCTGGTTACTTGTCACGCTCGGCGTGCTGGTCACCTTTCACGAATTTGGCCACTACTGGGTAGCACGGCGCTGCGGCGTCAAGGTGCTGCGTTTCTCTGTGGGCTTCGGCAAGGCGATCTGGAAGCGCATCGGCCGCGACGGCACCGAGTACCAGGTAGCCATGATCCCGCTCGGCGGCTACGTGAAGATGCTCGATGCCCGCGAAGGCGACGTCGATCCCGCCCTGGCCGGGCAGGAATTCACCGGCAAGCCGGTGTGGCAACGCATTGCCATCGTCGCGGCGGGTCCGGGCTTCAATCTGATCTTCACCATCGTGGCGTTCTGGCTGATGTTCATGCTGGGCAAGCCGGACGTGGCGCCCGTGATCACCGCCGCGCCCCAGAGCCTGGCGGCCGAAGCGGGGATTCGCGCGGGCGATCGCATCCTCAGCGTCGACGGCAAGCCAGTGGCGACCTGGAGCGACTCCATGGACGCCATCGCCAACGGCATGCTGGGGCGCGACCCGCTGCCCGTCCAGGTGCGCGGCACCGATGGCACGCAGCGCCAGCTGGTGCTCCCGCTGAATCAATTGCCTGCGGGCGAGGATATCGGCCAGTACCTGGACAAGCTGGGCCTGAACCTGGCGCCGTTGCCGCCCGTAGCCGCCACGGTTCTCCCCGGCAAGCCGGCTGAACAAGCGGGCATGAAGGGTGGTGACCGGATCCTCAGCATCAATGGCCAGACGGTCACCAGCTATCAGGATTTCCAGCGACTGATTCCGCAAGAAGCGGCGAAGTCGCCATCCTTGCAGGTGATCGTCGAGCGCGATGGCAAGTCCCTGCCGCTGTCAGTCACCGCGCGCATGGAGTCGCTGGAGGGCCAGCCGACCAACTGGGTGATCGGCGTGTCTCCGCTCGAGCGGGAGCAAGCGGTGCTCCGCTATGGGCCGCTCAAGGCCATGGGCGCATCGCTGCAGACCACCTGGGACAGCACCGCGGCCACTTTCAACATGATCGGCAAGATGCTGACCGGCCAGGCGTCTACCAAGAACCTGTCGGGAGTCATCGGCATCGCCCAGGTTGCGAACGCGTCGGCGAACATGGGAGCCGGTTGGTTCTTGAGCTTCCTGGCCATGGTTTCGCTAAGTCTTGCGATTCTCAACCTGTTGCCGATCCCCGTCTTGGACGGCGGTTACCTGCTGTATTACCTTATTGAGTTGGTCAAGGGCAGCCCTGTCAGTGAGCGTGTGATGATGGCCGGCCAGTATGTCGGCCTGGTCCTGCTATTCACGTTAATGGGGTTGGCCTTCTACAACGACATCCATCGCATCCTGCCCTCGTGACGCGCGCTGCTAGTTTGACAAGCCGTGCAGTGTCCGGGAGCGATGGCATGCTCATGACCCGCACTTTGACGTGCGCGGCCAAGCGGCATGGCGGTGGTTTACCCGACGCATCTGGGGAAGATGCAAGCACCCTTTCAAGGCTGGGCTTGTCCTGGCTTCACGGATTGATCGGGGCGGCCTCATCAGCTGCCTCATCGGAATAACACCAACGGAATCGACGATGAAGCGTATCGCCGCCCTGATCTTGCTTGCCTCACTGTCCGCCAATGCTCTTGCATTCGACCCGTTCGTCGTTTCCGACATCCGTATCGATGGCCTCAGCCGTATTTCCACCGGCACGGTGCTCAATTACCTGCCCATCAACAAGGGTGATCGCCTGACCAACGACGGTGCCCAGCGCGCCGTTCGCGCGTTGTACCAGACCAAGTTCTTCAGTGACGTGCAGGTCGACCGCGAGGGCGACATCATGGTCATCAAGGTGGTCGAGCGTCCCTCGATCGCCAAGCTGACGCTGCGCGGCAACAAGGACATCAAGGAAGACGATCTGCGCAAGGGCCTCAAGGAGATCGGCCTGTCCGAAGGCGAGACCTTCGATCGCCTGTCGTTGGACCGCGTGCAGCAGGAACTGATTCGCCAGTACTACAACCGCGGCAAGTACAACGTGTCGGTCGAACCGCACGTGACGAATCTTGACCGCAACCGCGTGTCCATCGATATCGAGATCCGCGAAGGCAAGGTTGCCAAGATCCAGGAAATCAACATCGTCGGCAACACGGCGTTCACCGACAAGGAAATCCGCAAGGGTTTCGAGTCGAGCACGCCCAACTTGCTGTCCTGGTATTCCAAGGACGACCAGTATTCGCGCGAGAAGCTTTCCGGTGACCTGGAGAAGCTGCAGTCCTACTACATGGACCGCGGCTACGCCGACTTCGGCGTCGACTCCACCCAGGTGACGATCGCGCCCGACAAGCGCTCCATGTACATCGCCGCCAGTGTCAAAGAAGGCGATATCTACACGATTTCCGATGTGCACCTGCTTGGCGAGCTGATCCTCCCCGAGGATTCGCTGCGCCAGCTGGTGTATGTCCGCAAGGGCGACACCTTCAACCGCAAGGCGATTGAGGCAAGCACCAACGCGATCAAGAACATCCTTGCCGGCATCGGCTATGCGTTCGCCAAGGTGACGCCGGTACCGAAGCTGGACAAGGACAAGCGCACGGTCGACCTCACGCTCTACATCGAGCCGGGCAAGCGCGTGTATGTCCGTCGCATCAACTTCCAGGGCAATACACGCACCGAAGACGATGTGATGCGTCGTGAAATGCGCCAGCTCGAGGGCAGCTGGTTCTCGCAGCCGGCTATTGACCGCTCCAAGATTCGTCTGCAGCGACTGGGCTATTTCAAGACGGTCACAATCGACAAGGCGCTGGTGCCGGGTACGGAAGACCAGGTCGACCTGACGGTGAAGGTGGAAGAACAGTCCGCCGGCAGCCTGATGTTCGGCGTGGGCTATTCGCAGTACTCGGGCATCATCCTGTCCGCGTCGGTCTCGCAGAACAACTTCCTGGGCACCGGTGACAGCTTCTCGGTGGGCGCGTCGCGCAGCGATTATTCGACCAGCGTCAACGCGAACTACTTCAATCCGTACCTCACCGACAGCGGCGTGGGCATTGGCTACAACGCCGGCTACACCAAGTCGAACTACGGCGACACGAACTCCACCTTCGTGAACTACACCAGCAGCGTGAAGTCGTTCTCGAGCTTCCTGAGCTTCCCGATCTCGGAAACGGACAACATCCGCACCGGCCTGGGCATCAGCAGCAACAAGATCAACCTCAGCTACCAGTACCTGACCACGGACGCGAACGGCAACCCAACCACCTCGACGGTGAACTATTCGCCGCAGGTGTTGATCGACTACCAGAATGCGATCGGTCACGAGACCATCCACACCTGGGATGCGACGCTGGGCTGGACCCACGACACCCGCAACGGTTACTGGGCGCCGACCCGTGGCGGCATGATCTCGCTGTCCACGGACATCGCCCTGCCCGGCTCCACCGTGCAGTACTACAAGATTGCCGGCGAAGCGAACCACTACTGGCCCATCGGCAAGGGCTTCGTGCTCTATGTGGATGGCCAGCTGGGTTACGGCCAGACCTATGGCCAGACCTTCCCCTATGACGGTGGCACGACCTATACGGCGGGTGAAAAGGTCACCTATCCGTTCTGGGAGAACTACTACTCCGGCGGTGTACGCGACGTGCGCGGCTTCCAGGACAACACCCTGGGTCCCCGCCTCTGCGTCGGCACCATGGCCGACCCGAAGAACCCGAGCCGGCAGATTCCGATCACGCCAAACGCCGATGGCACCTGTTCGGGCAGCGTGTATAGCTACGCACAGCCGGTCGGCGGTGCGTTCAAGGTGTTGGGCACGGCCGAGCTGTACCTGCCGCTGCCGTTCCTCAAGGACATCAACACCGCCCGCGTGTCGTGGTTCGTCGACGTCGGCAACGTGTATCCGACCTACTCGACCTTCACCGCCAGTACGCTGCGCGTGTCGACCGGCCTGTCGCTGCACTGGCAGGCGCCGATCGGTCCGCTGATCATCAACTTCGCGTTCCCCCTGCGTACCCAGGCGGACGACGGCCACTACGAAGAGCGCATCCAGTTCACCTTCGGCAGTCAGTTCTAATGCACTGAATTGCCCAGGACTGAGACATAGAGAAGGCGCGGCGAGGCCGCGCCTTCTTTTTCTGGACCCCTCGAAGGGCCTGACGCCCTACAATGGTCCGATTGCAGGGAGCCATGCATGAGCATTTTCCATATCACCGTGGCCGAACTCGCCGAACGGTTCGGCCTCGAATTTCGCGGCGATGGTGCGCGCGTCATTGACGGCGTGGCCACGCTGGCCAGTGCCGGCCCCAGCCAGCTGAGCTTTCTCTCCAACAACAAGTACGCGGCACAACTCACCGGCACCAGCGCCGGTGTCGTGGTGATGCGCGAGGAAAACGTCGCCGACAGCCCCGTCCCCGCGCTGGTCGCGCGTGACCCCTATGTGGCCTACGCGAAGATCGCCGTGCTGTTCGAGCGCAAGCCTGCCGCGCCTCATGGCATCCATCCCAGCGCCGTGGTTGCCGCCAGTGCGCGCGTGTCGCCCACCGCCAGCGTTGGCCCCTGCTGCGTGATCGAAGACGATGCGGTGGTGGAAGACGGCGTGATCCTGGGTCCCCATTGCATCGTCGGTCCGGACTGCACGGTAGGTGCGCAGTCGCGCCTGGTGGCGAGGGTGACCCTGGTCGCCAGCGTCACCCTGGGCAAGCGCGTGCTGGTCCATCCCGGCGCGGTGATCGGTTCGGACGGTTTCGGCCTGGCCTTTGATCGCGACCACTGGATCAAGTTGCCCCAGCTGGGCGGTGTACGCATAGGTGACGACTGCGAGATCGGGGCCAATACCACCATCGATCGCGGTGCGCTGGACGATACGGTGCTGGAAGAGGATGTCCGCCTGGACAACCAGATCCAGATTGCCCACAACGTCTACATCGGTGCACATACAGCCATGGCAGGATGCGCAGCGGTGGCTGGCAGCGCCAAGATCGGGCGCTATTGCATGATCGGCGGCAACGCCGGCGTGCTGGGCCATCTGGAGCTGGGCGACCGGGTTAACATCACCGCCAAGAGCTTGGTTACACATTCCATACGCGAGCCGGGTGAATATGCTTCGGGCATTCCGTTACAGGAGAGTCGCCTGTGGCGGCGCAATGCGGCCCGTTTCAAGCATCTGGACGAATACGTGCGCCGCCTCTCGGCGCTAGAGAAGGACAAAAACAATGAGTGACCTCACCGTCCCCTTCCACCTGCCGGTGACTGTGGAGCAAATCCAGCAACTGCTGCCCCATCGCTACCCGTTCCTGCTGGTGGATCGCGTCATCGAGCTGGTGCCCGACGAAAGCATCGTGGCGATCAAGAACGTGACGATCAACGAGCCGTTCTTCGACGGGCATTTCCCGGGCCACCCGGTCATGCCGGGCGTGCTGGTGATCGAGTCCATGGCGCAGACCGCCGGCCTGCTCACCCAGATCTCGCGCCGGCTCAAGGGCAACACAGGTAGCGCGCTGTTCTACCTGGTCAAGGTGGACAATGCGCGCTTCAACGCACCGGTCGTGCCGGGCGACCAGCTTCGTCTCGAAGTGACGCTCAAGCGCCTTCTGCGCAGCATGGGCCTGTTTGAAGCGCGCACCTTGGTCGACGGCAAGGTCGTGGCCAGTTGCGAACTGATGTGTGCTGCGAGGTCCGAGAAATGATCCATCCCACCGCGCAGATCGATCCCTCCGCCGTCATCGGCGACAACGTCAGTATTGGTGCTTACAGCGTCATTGGTGCCGACGTGCAGATCGGTGACGGCACGGTGATCGGCCCCCACGTGGTGATCGAAGGCCCCACGCGCATCGGTCGCGACAATCGCATCAGCCAGTTCGCGTCCTTGGGCGGCGCGCCGCAGGACAAGAAATTTGCCGGCGAGCACAGCGAACTGGTCATTGGCGACCGTAACCTGATCCGCGAATTCGTCACCATCAACCGGGGTACCGGCGATGGTGGCGGCGCCACCCGTCTCGGCAACGACAACTGGGTGCTGGCCTATGTGCACATCGCGCATGACTGCCACATCGGCAACAACACCGTGTTCTCCAACTACTCGGCGCTGGCCGGGCACGTGGAAATCGGTGACTGGGTCGTCATGGCCGGTTTCTCTGGTGCCCATCAGTTCTGCAAGGTCGGTGCGCATGCGTTCATCGGCATGGGTTGCCTGGTGGGGTCCGACGTGCCGCCGTTCGTGACGATGGCCAATGATCAACGCGGCCGTCCCCGCGGCATCAATAGCGAAGGCCTTAAGCGCCGCGGCTTCGACGCTCCGCGCATCTCCGCGATCAAGCGCGCCTATCGCACGCTCTACATGGCCGGCCTGACCTTGGCCGATGCGCGCGAACAACTAACGGAACAGGCCAATGGCAGCGAGGATGTGCGCGCCATGCTCGAGTTCCTTGATCGCAGCGAGCGGGCATTGGCACGTTGATATGAGCCGTCGATATGAGCTCCGCTCATATCGACAAATCGGACATGGGGTTTGCCTTTTGCTTGTATCTTTGAGCCATGTCCGTCACTGAAGACCGCCATCAAGCCCCACTCATCGCCCTGATCGCCGGAGAAGATTCCGGCGACCAGCTCGGCGCCGACCTCATCGCCGCGCTTCGCCGCCGCTACCCTGATGCGCGTTTCGTCGGCATTGGTGGCGCGCGCATGCAAGCGGTCGGTTTTGAGTCCTGGCACGACATCAAAGAGCTCTCGCTATTCGGTTTCGCCGAGGTCGTGTCGCACCTGCCGCGTCTGCTGCGGTTGCGCAAGGAACTGCTGGCACGACTGATCGCCGCCAAACCATCGGTCGTGGTCGGCATCGACGCGCCGGATTTCAATCTGGGTGTGGAAAAGCGACTGCGACAGGCCGGCCTGCGCACAGTGCACTATGTGAGCCCGTCGGTATGGGCCTGGCGCGAGAAACGCGCCGAGAAGATCGGGCTCAGTGCCGATCGCGTGCTTTGCCTCTTTCCCATGGAACCGGCCATCTATGCGCGGCACGGTATCGACGCCCGCTTTGTCGGCCATCCGCTGGCCGATCGTTTTGCGCTGGTGTCCGACCGGGTTGGAGCGCGTGCGTTCCTGCAGATGTCGCAGAACGCACCGGTGCTCGCCGTGCTGCCAGGTAGTCGGGCTTCCGAAGTGGCGCAGCTGGGCCGCAGCTTCCTCGATGCCGCACGCCAGGTGGCTGCCAACCTACCCGGTCTTCGCATCGTGATCCCGGCTGCCAACGAGCGCGTCAAAGCCAGCATCAAGGCCCTGCTGGGCGATGCACAGGGCGACGATGCGCCGGTGCTGCTCGACGGCCACGCGCACGAGGCGATGCTGGCGGCCGACGTGGTCTTGCTTGCCTCAGGCACGGCGGCACTGGAAGCGATGCTGGCCAAGCGTCCGATGGTGGTGGGCTATCGCGTCTCGCCCGTGAGCTATCGCATTGCGCGCGCGCTCAACATGCTCAAGACCGATGTCTATGCCCTGCCCAATATTCTCGCCCGCGCCAATGGGATGGGCGAGAACATCGTGCTCGTCCCCGAACTGATGCAGGACGATTTCACCGCCGACAAGCTTGCCGCCGCGACGCTTGCGTTGTTCCACGACAGCGAACGCCGTGGCGCCATCGTGGCGGCTTTCGAGCAACTGCATCTGGCCTTGCGTGGCGATCTCGAGGGTCATGCCGGCGATCTGGCGGCAACGGCCGTCGCCGAGCTGATCGAGGCACCGCGTGGCCGCTAGAAAGATCATCGCCAGCGTCGAAGGCTTGCTCATCGCCGGCGTCGATGAGGCCGGTCGAGGGCCGCTCGCGGGACCCGTGGCGGTGGCCGCCGTCATTCTCCATCCGGCCCGCCCGATCGAAGGCCTCAATGACTCCAAGAAGCTGAGCGAAGCGAAGCGCGAAGCGCTCTATCCTCAAATCATCAGCCAGGCCGTGGCCTACTGCGTGGTCATGGTGATGCCCGAGGAGATCGATCGGCTCAACATTTTCCAGGCCACCATGACCGGCATGTGCCGCGCACTGGCCGGGCTCAACCCCGCGGCGCAGGAAGCTTGGATCGATGGCAACGCGCTACCTCGCGACCTGCCCTGCGCAGGTCGGGCCATCGTTGGCGGTGACGCGCTTGAGCCTGCGATCAGCGCGGCGTCCATCCTCGCCAAGGTCAGCCGCGACCGTTGGATGGTCGAGCTCGATCGCGAGCATCCCGGCTACGGCTTCGCCGTGCACAAGGGCTATCCCACGCCGGCGCATCTGGCATCGCTGAAGCGACTCGGCCCGTGCCCGCATCACCGCCGCAGCTTCGCACCGGTGAAGCTGCTGGTGGACCAGGGCGTGTTGTTCTGATCGCAGCTAAAGCCGTGAACGTTGCGGACTGACGCCACCGATTGAGCGCGCGAGCCCAGCCTGGCTGTTGCGCACTCCCGCATCTGAATTGCGCTGCGCCGCATGCCGCCGTGACGCAAATAGCCGTCCATATAAGACGCGCCTTGGCAGTCGTCACAAGCATCAATGAGGCCAAGATTAACGCGGGCCCCCATGCCCAATGACCCACGCCGACGGCCATGAAGTGGCGTTAGAATGCAGTCGTCAAACGGACCTCCCGGCTCTCGACCAGGCTCAGGCAAAGACGGGAACTAACGGAACAGCCCGTCCTCTTTTCGATAAGCACTCTTGAGGCAACCTTTTCCGCCATTGCTGCATCCCAACGGATACAGGAAGCGAAGCCACCGGGCCGAACACCCCAGAGCCCACGCCAACCCAACCGATACGCCCGATTCCGCGGCGCGGTGCACTTCCGACAAAGCATGGACGCGAGATCAACCCGCGTGATCCAGTCCCTCATGCGGCCCTGAGACACTCAACGCGCGCATTAGACCGCAGGAGTCGTGTCATGACGCTTCCCAGCCGCCCGCAAAACGCCACATCGCCAGGCGAACGCGAGACCTCCAACGCTGCGAAACTCCTCACCCCGGAGGAGCTCACCGCCATCGTCGACGCGGAGTATCAACACGTCGACTATGACCGGCACCCGTTCGCCGTGCCGAGTCTCGACCACTACATCGAAAACCCCATGGGAGGCGAGCTTTTTCACATCTCATGAATGAACCGAGCTAGCGACCATCAACCACGCGCGCGCAGCAGGCTGTGGCGGTTGCCTCCACCCGCAACCGCCATAAGCCTACTTTTCATCCCCGTTCCACCACGCATCCGCCTGCCCCCTTTGCGCTAACCTGCCCCTATCAAAGGGGGAAGCATGCAACGTTCAGTCAGATATACGCTCGCCATGATCATGCTGGTCGTGGCGTCGATGGCCAGCGCAAGACCGGGCGAAGGAGACGTGCCGCCGGATTACCTTGGCCGCGACCGAAGCGGCAACGAAATCCACGTCAGCGCGCTGCGCGGCAAGGTGGTCATCGTCACCTTCTGGGCGTCTTGGTGTGGCTACTGCATGAAGGAGCTGCCGATCCTGGCCGCCATCCAGAAACTCGCCGGTCCGGCACAGTTGCAGGTGGTGGCCGTCAGCCACGATGACTCGCTCGACATCTTTACCAAGATCCGCAACAAGCTGAAGGATCTGGATCTCATCCTTACCTACGATGCGGGCGACCAGCGCATTGCCAAACCCTACGGCGTCAAGGGCATCCCGCACATGGTGATGATCGGCCGCGACGGCCGCATCGCCCATACGCATGTCGGCTATGGCGAAGACATGCTTGACGACATTGCCAGCGAGATCAACGAACTGCTGGCCGCACCGGCGCCTCCAACCAACGCTGCGCCAGCATCCCCGGTAGCCGTGGCATCGCCATAAGCCTTGCAGCGGGCGGAGGGGCGACACATCGATGGATGTCAATTCTTGCCCACCCCGGTCGGCACCGTTAGGCTGAGCATCCATTCTGCGTGCGCGCCATGTCCGTCCGCTTCGCTCACCTTCATTTGCACAGCGAATACTCGCTGGTCGATTCGACCATCCGCATCAAGGCGCTGGTCGAAGCCTGCGTGCGCGAGGGTGTGCCAGCGGTAGCGCTGACCGACGACAGCAACATGTTCGCGCTGGTGAAGTTCTACAAGGCGTGCAGCGCGGCCGGCATCAAGCCCATCGGTGGCTGCGACCTGTGGGTCAGCGCACCGGACGATCCGCGCCCCTGGCGTCTCACCTTGCTGTGCCAGAACCGCGACGGCTATCTCAACCTGTCGCGACTGGTCTCACGTGCCTGGCGCGAGGGCCAGCATAGTGGCCGCGCGCTGATCGACGCCGCCTGGCTGACGCCTGCGGCCACGCACGGCCTGATCGCCCTGCTGGGACGCGAGAGCGAGGCCGGCCGCATGGCGGTCAATCAGGGCGTGACGGCGGTGGCCGCACGCTTGCGCCCGTTTGCCGCGCAAATGGCCGACCGCCTCTACCTGGAGCTGACCCGCTGTGGCCGCGACGGCGAGGAAAACTGGAACGCCGCGGCGTTGGCGCTGGCCGCCGAGCTGGATTTGCCGGTGGTCGCCAGCAACGACGTGCGCTTTCTCAAGCAGGATGATTTCGAGGCCCACGAAGCGCGCGTGTGCATCAACCAGGGCCGCGTGCTGGCCGATCCCAAGCGCCCCCGCGACTACAGCGACCAGCAGTACGTCAAAACGCCCGGCGAGATGGAAGCGCTGTTCGCGGATATCCCCGAGGCGCTGGAAAATACCATCGAGCTGGCCAAGCGCTGCACGCTGGAACTCAGCTTCGGCACCTACTACCTACCCGACTTCCCGGTGCCGGAAGGCCACGACCTGGCCAGCTATATCCGCGAGATTTCGCGCGACGGCCTGAAGGAGCGTCTTGCGCTCGCGCCTCTCGCCGCCGGACGCACGCTGGCCGACTACGAAGCGCGACTGGAACGCGAGCTGGACGTCATCATCAAGATGGGCTTCCCCGGTTACTTCCTGATCGTGGCGGACTTCATCAACTGGGGTAAGCAGAACGGTATCCCGGTCGGTCCGGGCCGTGGTTCGGGCGCCGGCTCGCTGGTCGCCTGGGTGCTCAAGATCACCGACCTGGATCCGTTGCAGTTCGAGCTGCTGTTCGAGCGCTTCCTGAATCCCGAACGCGTGTCGATGCCCGACTTCGACATCGACTTCTGCATGGATCGCCGCGACGAGGTGATCGACTACGTCGCGCGCAAATACGGCCGCGACCACGTCAGCCAGATCATCACCTACGGCTCGATGGCGGCGAAGGCCGTGCTGCGCGACTCCGGCCGCGTGCTCGGCATGGGTTACAACCAGGTCGACCGCATCGCCAAGCTGATTCCGGCGCGGCCGCTCGATCTCACCCTGTCCTGCGTCCTGGGCCGCTCGGAGAAGGCGAAGAAAGAACCCGATCGCGTGGTCAAGGAATTCTGCGAGCTGTACGAGCAGGACGAGGAAGCGAAAACGCTGATCGACCTCGCGCTCAAGCTCGAGAGCCTCACCCGCAACGCCGGCAAGCATGCCGGTGGCGTGGTGATCGCGCCGACCCCGCTCACCGATTTCGCCCCGCTCTACTGCGAAGCGGGCGGCGGCGGCGTGGTGACCCAGTACGACAAGGACGACGTGGAAGCCGTCGGCCTGGTGAAGTTCGACTTCCTCGGCCTGCGCACGCTGACCATCATCGATTGGGCGGTGAAGGCGATCAATGCGCGGCGCGAGAAGACCGGCGAGGCACCGCTGAACATCTCGGCCTTGCCGCTGGACGACCCCGCGCCGTACGAGCTGCTGAAGAAAGCGCAGACGGTGGCGGTGTTCCAGCTCGAATCCTCCGGCATGCAGCGCATGCTCAAGGACGCCAAGCCCGACCGCTTCGAGGACATCATCGCGCTGGTGGCGCTGTACCGCCCCGGCCCGATGGACCTGATCCCCAGCTTCGTGGCGCGCAAGCACGGCCGCGAGGCGGTGGAATACCCCGACCCGCGCGTCGAGCCGATCCTGAAAGAGACCTACGGCATCATGGTCTATCAGGAGCAGGTGATGCAGATGGCGCAGATCGTGGGCGGTTACTCGCTCGGCGGCGCCGACCTGCTGCGCCGCGCGATGGGCAAGAAGAAGCTCGAGGAAATGGCGAAGGAACGCGCCAAGTTCCGCGAGGGCGCCGCCAAGGACGGACTCACCGGCGACAAGGCCGATTCCATCTTCGACCTGATGGAAAAATTCGCCGGCTACGGCTTCAACAAATCGCACGCCGCCGCCTATGCGCTGGTGTCGTACCAGACGGCATGGTTGAAGGCGCACTACCCGGCCGAGTTCATGGCCGCGACGATCTCGTCGGACATGGACAACACCGACAAGGCGGTGACCTTCATCGAGGAGTCGAAGGCGATCGGCCTGACCGTGCTGCCGCCGGATGTGAATGCCTCGGCCTTCATGTTCGTCGCGGTCGAGCCCAAGGTGATGCGTTACGGCCTGGGCGCCATCAAGGGTGCCGGTCAAGGCGCCTGTGAAGCCATCGCGGAGGAACGCCAACGCGGCGGTGCCTACAAAGACCTGGCCGACTTCTGCCGCCGCGTCGATTCGACCAAGCTCAACCGGCGCGTGCTGGAAGCCCTGATCCTGTCCGGCGCGCTTGATGCGCTGGCGCCCACGCGCGCCAGCCTGATGCTGCAGCTGCCGAACGCCATGAAGGTGGCGGAGCAGCACCTGCGCGACAAACAGTCCGGCCAGAACGACATGTTCGGCGCGATGATGGGGAGCGTGGCTCCTGTCGTACAGGTCGATCTGCCGACGGCGCCCGAATGGCCGCTGGAGCAGAAACTGCAGGGCGAACGCGACACCCTCGGCCACTACCTGTCCGGCCACCCCACCGACCCGTGGAAGGACGAGCTGGCCCAGCTGTCGACCTGCCCGCTCGGTGAGATCGCGGACCGCTACCAGCCGCCCAAACCTCGCAAAAACGACGACGGCGACAACAACCGCTTCCGTCGCGGCCCGGATACGCCGTGGATGGTGGCCGGCATGGTCACCGCCGTGCGCAAGCGCGGCGAGAGCGACGCCTTCGTGCGCCTGGAAGACGGCACCGGCATCATCGAGGTGAGCTTCTTCGGCGAGCTGTACCAGCAGGTGGCGCCGCTACTCACCCGCGACCAGATGCTGGTGGTCGAAGGCGGCCTGCGCATCGACGATTTCTCCGGCGGCGGCTTTGCCTTGCGTGCGCGCAGCGCCCTGTCCCTGGGGGATGCCTGCCGCCGCTACGCACGCCTGCTGCGGCTGAAACTGAACGGGGTGGGACCCCACTTTATCGAAGACCTGCGCCGCGCCCTGTCGGGCTATCGTGGCGGACGCGCCAGCGTCGTGCTGTACGGCTACCACAACAACGCCGCCCAGGCGGATCTGGAGCTGGGCGAGGAGTGGCGTGTGGACGCCATCCCCGAACTGCTGCGCGCCATCCGCGCGGTACCGGGGGTCGAGGCAGCCAAGTTGCGGATTGTGAAGACGGATGATCGCCCGCGGGGCGATTGAGCTGCCCTACCCATACGCCTCCGTTCCCGCCTTTTTCCACGGACCGGTATACTGCTCCGCTTCCGTGTCACGAATAGCACCGAATGAACCCTAACTTCCTCGATTTCGAACAACCCATCGCCGAGCTGGACGCGAAGATTGAAGAGCTTCGCCATGCCAGCCATGGGCAGGCGTTCAATATCGATGAGGAAGTCGGTCGCCTGCGCGAGAAGCTCAAGCTCAAGACCAACGAGATCTTCCGCAACCTCACGCCATGGCAGACCACCCAGCTGTCGCGCCATCCGGGCCGCCCGTACACGCTGGACTACATCAGCGTGATCTGCGAGGAATTCCACGAGCTGGCCGGCGATCGCGCCTACGCCGACGACGCCGCCATCGTGGGTGGTCTGGGCCGTATCAATGGCCGCCCGGTCATGATCATCGGCCACCAGAAGGCTCGCGACACCAAGGGCAAGGTACGCCGCAATTTCGGCATGCCGCGCCCCGAGGGTTACCGCAAGGCGCTGCGCCTGATGAAGATGGCCGAGCGCTTCGGCCTGCCCCTGCTGACCCTGATCGACACCCCTGGCGCCTACCCCGGCGTGGGTGCCGAGGAGCGTGGCCAGAGCGAAGCCATCGCCCGCAACCTGTTGGAAATGGCCGACCTGCGCACGCCCATCATCTGCACCGTGATCGGTGAAGGCGGCTCCGGCGGCGCGCTGGCCATCGGCGTGGGCGATCGCACCGTGATGTTGCAGTACTCCACCTATTCGGTGATCTCGCCGGAAGGTTGCGCCTCGATTCTGTGGAAGAGCGCCGACAAGGCCAAAGACGCCGCCGAGGCGCTGGGCCTGACCGCGCCCCGTCTGCTGGAGCTGGGCCTGATCGACAAGCTGGTGCGCGAACCGCTGGGCGGCGCCCATCGCAACCCGCATTCGATGGCTGTGCGTCTGAAGGCCGTGCTGCTCAACCAGCTGGACGAGCTGGAAGCGCTGCCCATCAAGGACCTGCTCGACCTGCGCTACAAGCGCCTGCGCGGCTACGGCGCTTACCAGGAGTAAGCCGCCATGGCCGGGGTACGTGGGCTCGACCATGTCAACCTGCGTGCACCGGCCGCGCTGATCGAGCGGCTGCGCCGTTTCTATATCGACATCGTGGGCCTGCAGGAAGGGCCACGGCCCTCGTTTCGGTCCGGTTCGCGCGGTCATTGGCTGTATGCCGGTGAGCAGCCGCTGATGCATCTGAGTGTTGCCACCGATGGCGACGGCGTACCGCAGCGCACGGGCTGGCTTTCGCATGTCGCGTTTGCCTGTGACGATCTGGCCGCCGCCCGTGCCCGGCTCGACGCCGCCCAGATTGCCTACGAAGTCGACGTCGTCGACGCGCGGGGCCAAGTCCAGCTGTTTCTTACCGATCCTGCCGGCGTAGGGGTGGAGCTGAATTTCCGCGTCGACAAACGCTGATCACATTCGCAGCGTTACCATCGGGGCACCTTCGCCAGGAGTCGCGTTCATGGCCCACGAGCATGCCACCAAGCTCGCCGTCCTCATCGACGCCGACAATGCCCAGCCGACCATCGCCGAAGCGCTGCTGGCCGAGGTCGCCAAGTACGGCACCGCGCACGTCAAACGCGCCTACGGCGACTGGACCAGTAACCATCTGAAGGGTTGGAAGGAACAACTGCTGAAGCAGTCCATCCAGCCGATCCAGCAGTTCGGCTACACCAGCGGCAAGAACGCCACCGACTCGGCGATGATCATCGATGCGATGGACCTGCTGTATTCGGGGCGCTTCGACGGCTTCTGCATCGTTTCCAGCGACAGCGACTTCACCCGGCTGGCGGCGCGTATCCGCGAATCGGGCCTGATCGTCTACGGCTTTGGCGAGCGCAAGACACCCGATCCGTTCGTGGCCGCCTGCGACAAGTTCATCTATACCGACATCCTGGTCGCCAAGCCGGACGAGGAACAGCCGCTCAAGCCACGCAACGCCTCGCAACTCAAGCAGGACACCATCCTCGTCAACCTGCTGCGCAATGCCGTGGAAGCGGCATCCGACGACGATGGCTGGGCGGCGCTCGGCGGCGTGGGTTCGATCATCACCAAGCAACGCCCCGACTTCGACGCGCGCAGCTACGGCTACAACAAGCTCAGCGAATTGATCACCGCGACCACGCTGTTCGAGATCGATCGCCGCAGCCCTGGCGAGGGCCGACCCAAGGTGATCTACGTACGCAACAAGACCAAGAAACCGGCGACTCGTGAAAAAGCTTAGCGAGATCCTGCAGCAGGCCCTGCGCGCGCGTCCGCAAGGCGCACTGTGCGTGGCGTATAGCGGCGGCCCCGACTCCACCGCGCTGCTTCACGCGCTCGCCCAGTTGCCCGAAGCGCATGCGCGCGGCTTGCGCGCCTTGCATGTCGATCATGGCCTGCATCCGGATAGCCGGCAGTGGTCGGAACACTGCCGGCAACTCGCCAAGGAATGGCGCGTACCGTGCCTGGTACTGCGCGTGGAAGTCGATCACGCACAGGGTTACGGGCTGGAAGCCGCCGCGCGCGACGCACGCTATCGCGCCTTCGCCATGTCGCTGGCCAGCGGTGAATATCTGCTGCTTGGCCACCATCGCGACGATCAGGCCGAAACCGTATTGCTCAAGCTGCTCCGCGGCGCCGGGCCGGAAGGCCTGGGCGGCATGCGTGCATCGCGGGCGCTGGGACAAGGGACGCTGTGGCGCCCCTTGCTCGATGTGCCGCGCCACCTGCTGCGCCAGTACGTCGATACCCACGAACTTCCGTGTATCGACGACCCATCGAATGCCGATAGTCGTCTCTCGCGCAACTTCCTCCGCCACGAGATCCTGCCCCGGCTTAGCCAGCACTGGCCGCAG
>DASXND010000397.1:0-6273 GCA_036495265.1 Dyella sp. | reverse complement strand
AAGCGCGCATAGCACCAGGGCCGTAGGAGTATGAACAACTCGACTGATCGCGGAGTTCGCAGACACGGGCGTCTTCCTGAAAGTGGCTTGGTGGCCGCCCGGGCGTATCCAAGAACAATCCGGCAGCGGCATTGGAGCTATCTAGTCTTGGGCACCTCGAAGAACCAGTGGTTTTTCTTTAGTGGGAGCGACTTCAGTCGCGAAAGCAGCTGTCGAGGCAACGGGCTCATCGCGACGGAAGTCGCTCCCACCATGCGGTTAAGCCATCAGTAGTCCACCGCGTCACGGATAATCGGGCAAGTCATGCAATGACCACCGCCGCGTCCCCGGCCCAATTCCGCGCCGACGATCGTGATCACTTCGATGCCGGCCTTGCGTAGCAAGGTGTTCGTATAGGTGTTGCGGTCGTAGGCGTAGACGACACCGGGAGAGGCGCAGACAAGATTGGCGCCGCTGTCCCACTGCGTGCGCTCGCGCTGATAGTCACTGCCACCGGCCTCAATCACCCGCAACTTCTTCAGCCCCAATCCTTCGGCCACCACGTCAACGAACGGCTTTTCTTCCTTGTGCAGCTCGACGCCGCTCGGATGGCTGCTCGGGCGATAGGAGAACGTGCGCGTCTGGGCGAGGAAGTCCGGCGCAAGCAGCACGCAATCGCGGTCGGCGAAGGTGAACACCGTGTCGAGGTGCATCGCCGCGCGAATCTTCGGCATCGCCGCCACGATCACGCGCTCGGCCGCCCCCTTCTTGAACAGTGTCGCCGCCAGTTGGCTGATGGCCTGGCGCGAGGTGCGCTCGCTCATGCCGATCAGCACGATGCCCTTGCCGATCGGCATCACGTCGCCGCCTTCCAGCGTGGCCAGCCCGTGATCCTCGGTCGGGTCGCCCCACCACACGTTGACCTTGCCGGCAAAATCTGGGTGAAACTTGTAGATCGCGGTGGTGAGGATGGTCTCTTCGTGGCGTGCAGGCCAATACAGCGGATTCAGGGTGACACCACCGTAAATCCAGCAAGTCGTGTCGCGCGTGTACAAGGTATTCGGCAACGGCGGCAGCAGGTACTCGGTGACGCCAGCGGCCTCCTTGACGACGGCAAGCGCCTTGCCGCCCACCTCCTCCGGGAAATCGTGCGTCGACAAACCGCCCAGCAAGGTTTCGGCGAGCTTGCGATGTTCCAGCCCCTCGAGATAACTCCTGAGCTCGTCGATGAAGCCGAGGCCAACCTGATTGGGTACGACCTGATTGTCCAGGATCCACTTCTTGCCTTCCGGAACCGCGACGGTCTCCGCAAGCAGGTTGTGCATCTCGACCACGTCGACGCCGCGGTCGCGCATCTTGTTGACGAAGTCGAAATGGTCGCGCTTGGCGTTATCCACCCACAGCACGTCGTCAAACAGCAGATCATCGCAGTTGCTTGGCGTCAGGCGCGAATGCGCGAGACCTGGCGCACATACCATCACCTTGCGCAACTGCCCGACTTCCGAGTACACACCAAATTCGCCCGCCTTCCCACTCGCCATGATGTTCTCCGATCTCAAGAACTAGTGAACGTCTAAATCTGGATGTAGCCCGTGGCGATCCAATAGATGCCGACCAGCGCGCCAATAACTGCAAGCACGAAAATGACCCAGTCCGATGCCTTGGCGAAGACGGGCTTGCCCTGTTCGCGCTGACTCCAGAAATACAGCGCCGTACCGGGCGCATAGAGCACGGCCGACAGGACGATGAACTTGATGCCTCCGGCGTAGAGCAGGAAGGCCGTGTAGATGGTGGCGACGATCGCGATGACGAGGTCACGGTTGCGCTCACCCGGGCGCACCTCATAGGTCTCGCCACGCTTCGTCAGCTGCAAGCCATAGCCCGCCACCAGCAGGAAAGGAATCAGGGCCATCGCGCTGGTCAGGTTCAGCATCAGCGAGAACGCATCGCGCGACCAATAAGTGGTGATGACGATCAGCTGGACGACGATATTGGTCAGCCACAAAGCCGCTACCGGCACCTTGTTCTTGTTCTCCCTGGCGAACACCGAGGGCATGTCCTTGGTCTTTGCGGCGGTGAACAACACCTCGGCGCAGATCAGCGACCAGGCGAGATAGGCGCCCAACACCGAGACCAGCAAGCCGATGCTGACGAAGACCGCACCCCAGTGACCGACCACCGCCTCGAGCACCGCGGCCATGGATGGCTGGCGCATGCCGGCGACGTCGACCCGTTGCAGCACGGCATAAGGAAGCAAGGTCACCAGCACCATCAGCGTGGTCACCATGACAAAGCCGGTGATCGTGGCCGTACCTACATCGGAACGTTCCTTCGCGTAGCGTGAATACACGCTCGCGCCCTCGATGCCGAGAAAGACGAACACCGTCACCAGCATGGTGGCGCGCACCTGCTCGAAGATGCCGCCCTCCAGGCCGCCACCGTAGAAGTTCCCGCTGAAAATGTTGAACCTGAAGGCAAAAATCAGGATCACGATGAAGGTCAGGATCGGAATGACCTTGGCCACCGTAACGACGCTGTTGATGAACGCGGCCTGCTGGATGCCCCGCAGTATCATGAAGTGGAACAACCAGATGCCGACGGACGCGACGACGATGGCAGTGACCGTGTTGCCATCGCCGAAGACGGGAAAGAATGCGCCAAGGGTTGATTTGATCAGTACCCAGTACGAAACGTTGCCGATGCAACTGCCGATCCAATAGCCGAAGGCCGAGAGGAAACCCGGATAGTCGCCAAAGCCTGCCTTCGCATAGGCATACACGCCTGCGTCCAGATCGGGCTTGCGCTCGGCCAGCGACTGGAACACCCGCGCCAGCATGTACATGCCGGTGCCGGCGATCAGCCAGGCGATGACGGCGCCGAGGGGGCCGGTGGCGTTGGCGAACGTGCGTGGCAGCGAAAAAATGCCTGCGCCGACCATCCCGCCCACCACCATCGCCGTGAGCTGCGTCCGCGACATTTTCTTTTCGGTCGTAGCCATGCCTGCTCCCTATCGCTCATGTAGATCGAAATTTCAGATACGGCCCGGAAATTACGACCCCATTGACTACTGGGCAGTCATTCGACCAGCGTCTTTTCATCGCCACGCACTGGGATGGTAAGTACATTCGCCAGCAATAAGTATCAGTAAAAATACTCGTCTTGAGACGGTTGGGCGACTTGCCTCAAGTCATCAAATAGTCACCTTTTCTAAACAACCAAATGTATTGGTCTCGCGGCACGCATGTGGATGCCACGACTGGTGCGCGATTGAAACCATCGCAGCTGAAACCATCACGCCACCTCCACAAGCGTCGCCAACACGCCCCATCACGCTCTCTTCATGGCCCTAGCCGCTAAAACCACAGAAGATGAGTTGTCATTCATGCGCGGCAAGCGCGGCCTGAATGGCTGGGGATTTCGTAGATAAAAATGGGCAAATAATTCGACGAATGGCATTAAGTCAGCCACGTTTCTATACGAGTGAAATAAATTTTTTTTTGCAGATAAATCCACCCGCGACTGAGCATCGTTAAGCCACGTCAAAATCAAGGAAAACCATGAATGGGTTGACTTCCATCGGTACCGTTTGTGGCGGTCACCTGCGTCTGAAATGGTCAGTCGCCCTCATGCTCTTCATCGCCACCCTTGCTGCGCTGCCCATCGATACCGCATTCGCCGGCGGATCCGCACCGGCGACAGGCCCCGCCTCCAGCACTGAACTCACGCAGGCACGACAGTTGCTGCACGATGGCAAGTACGCCGAGGCGTACGACCTGCTTTCGCCCATGGCTGATGCCAATCGCGGCGATCCCGCCTTCGACTACGTATTCGGTCGCGCCGCACTTGGCTCCGGGCACGCCGAACAGGCTAAGGAACTGTTCCAGGCAAGTCTTGCTGCACAACCCGATTCACCACCCGGGCATCTGGCGCTTGGCCGCGCTTACTACGCCCTCGGGCGCTACGCCGAGGCCAAGATCGAATTCGAGACGGTGCTGCGTTTCGACAACCTGCCGCCCGACTTGCTCAGCCAGGTCAAGATCTACAACGATGCTGCCATGCAGTCCGTGGAGGAAGGCAGGCGCCTGACCAGTTTCGGCTACCTGGAAACTGGCATTGGCGAGTACAACGTGCATGACACCATCGGTACACAAACGTTTGGCGGCAGTGATCGTCGCGACACGTTCTACAACCTCCGCGTGGGAGGCGGACTCAACTACGAGCTCGACAATGGTTACGCGCTCAGCGGCACGCTGGACTATCGCTTCCGCTACTTCGATAACAACGACAGCCGGGACAACTCCGATCTCCGCTGGAACATGGCGGGCAGCCGTTCGTTCGGCGACAACAATCTGGCGGTAGGCTTCAGAGGCCGCGTCAGCTATCGCGGCAACGGCAATTATCGTAACGATGCCGGTATTTATGGCGACTACCTTCATCGTCTCGATGCCGCCAATCAGCTCAGCTTCGAGCTGCTCTACTCCCGACGCTGGTTTCCGGGGGAGCCGGTAGTTACCTGGACCCGCACGACCGCCCAGGGCACCGCCGGCTGGATCCATTCATTCATGGATGGCCGGGCCAGCCTCACCATCGACGGACGCTTCGGCCGCTATGTCTCGACGACCCTTCCGGATGGAAACTCCGATTTATACGGCGCGTCGGCAACACTGGATTTCGCATTCAGCGATACGGTGGACTGGGGTATCTATTACTGGTGGGAGCACAATGCCTACGACATGGAAGCGCTCCATTTTCACCCTGAAGCGCTCGACAACACGATCCTGGCTCAGCGTAACGACAACCTGCACGAGGCGGGCACTTATCTGACCTGGGAGTTCGCGCCAAGCTGGACGTTGCGGCCCCAGGTACTGTGGCTACACGACAAGAGCAATGCCGACATCGGCTTCAATTACAGCTCGACTGAGATCTTCGTCAACGTGCGAAAGAGTTTCTGATACATCAGGCAACTCCTTCGCCAAGGGTACCGGCGGTCGCGTGATGCCGCCCACTTAGCCTGACAGCGAACCTGTCATTCGCTGCTCCACACCGTCCGTCGAGACACTCATGAACGACGCGCCCCCAACTCCCCGCACGCCTAGGCCGCCTTCCTATCTGGATGCTGTTATCCCGCTGTTGGCGCTGATCGGGTTGGTGGGCGCTTCCGTGGCGCTATTTGGTCTCAAGGCGGTCGACGGCCCGCTGCAGGTGGCGATCATCCTGAGCACGATGGTCGCGATCCTGATCATCTTCAAGAATGGACATGTCTGGGAAGAAATTGCGGAATCGGGCCGCAAGGGCATCGCCACCGTGGTTGGCGCGATCTTTATCCTGCTTGCCGTGGGTGCCTTGATCGGCACCTGGAACATGTCAGGCACGATTCCCACCCTGGTCTACTACGGCATCAAGCTGATCACGCCGGCGTGGTTCTACCCGATTGCCTTCCTGATCTGCGCCGGCACATCGCTGAGCATCGGCAGTTCATGGACCACAGCCGGCACCTTGGGGGTTGGCCTGGTCGGACTGGCCAATATGATCGGCCTGTCACCGGCCATCACCGCGGGCGCGATCATTTCCGGCGCCTATGTCGGCGACAAGGTCTCACCGCTATCGGAAAGCACCGTGCTCGCGGCCCAGTTGGCTGGCGTGGATCTCTATGTGCATATCCGCTCGCAAGTGTGGACCACGATACCCGCCGGCCTGCTTGCCCTGGTCGCTTTTGCCGTGTTCGGCCTCAATCGGGGCGGCAGCTTCGACAGCGCGGTTACCGATGGGGAACTGGCCAGGCTCGACGCGCTGTTTAACATTACCCCCTGGAACCTTATCCCGCTGCTGTTTCTGCTGGGATTGTCGATACGCAAGGTGCCCGCAACACTGGCAATCATGGGCGCAGCCTTGCTGGCCGGCGTCATGGCCGCCTTCATGCAGCCACAGGCGATCGCACGCTTCATTGCCGAGCCGGACACGCCAGCACCGATCGTCGCGATCAAGGGTATATGGCTGGCCATGGCCAATGGTTTCAAGGCAAATTCAGGTATCCCGCAAGTGGACGCACTGCTCTCGCGTGGCGGCATGGACAGCATGCTGCTGACCATCTGGCTGATCATCGGTGCGGTGACCTTCGGCATCCTGGTGGACGATTTCGGCATGCTCGGCAAGCTGGTGACGCCGGTCCTGCTACGTGCCAAGACCGTGGGTCGACTATTCCTTACCGTCGTCGCCACGGCTATAGGGCTCAACATCGTCGCCGGTGACCAATACATCGCGCTGTTGCTGCCCAGCCGGTTGTTCAAGGCCGAG
>DASXND010000396.1:0-1763 GCA_036495265.1 Dyella sp. | reverse complement strand
CCGTCCATATCCAGCAGCAGGGACGAGGCGGCTTCGGCGCGAGCTGCATACACGCCGTCGACGAAGGTAGCCACTTCAGGATCGGCGTACTCGGTCTTGGCGCTGTCATTGCCGATGCCGCGCAAGGTCAGCGTGACCACGCCATGATCACCCTCGGACGTACCTTGCAGGCCTGGCACGAGCCTGGTCAGGTCCTGCACCGTCATCACGCGCTCTTTGTCGAGCGTATCGGGGGTAATCGCCGTGACAGCGATGGGCGTCTTCTGCAGCGGCGTTTCACGCTTGGTCGCCGTGACCGAGATGGCAGACAACTGCTTGACCTTGCGGTCGGGTGCCGTCGGATTCTGGGACGGCGGATTCTGCGATGGCGCGTTCTGCGGTCCGCCATCCTGATCCGCGGCAAGCACCGTGCCCGGCGCCAGTACGAGTGCCATGGCGACATGCAGCGCCGAGTATCTCAACTTCATTGAACTTCCCCTCTCATTCGTTCGGATAGTTGTTAGCCGCCACAAACCTCGGCGACGACGACGTCAACGACAACGAAATTCCTCACTCCCCCCGACAATGCTGCCGACTACAAAATGACAGCGCTGTCATTTGTCGATGATAAGGCGCTTCTGGCCGAGAAGCTTGCCGCACGGCAGCAAGCCCTCGAAAACTCCCGCAACCCTTGCCGCACCTCGCCTTGCGCGCTTCATTCGGCGCACAAAAGGCCATTTAATGGTGCAGAGCAAATGGGCGTCTTAACGTCCGATGTCAGGAAATGGCCCGGGCTCGAAAGTCGGCGCCCGATCTATTGGGCGCTGCACTGCAGGTTTCAGGTGCGCGTACCAAGGTCATCGAACAGCCGCTTGGGCAAGTAGCAGCTAAAGCTACTTGGCGCAGTTGATGACCTGATCCACGTCCGTGCCCAGCGCGGCCCGGGCCATTGCCAGCTCGGTGCCCCGGCCGCCGCCCAGCGCGAACGGCTGGTCGATGTGATGCATGTCCGCGCCCGCAGCACGGAAGCACTTGAGCGGAACGCCGATACGGATCCACTGCCCCGCCGGCAGCTTGGCCAGTTGCGCGCCCAGTGGCACGCGCCCCTGGCAACCTTTGCCGCAGCCCATGCCGATCCACACGTCTTGCGTGGGTAGCGCGTCGACGCGCAACGTCGTCACCAAGAGAACGTCACCATTGGTTTCGCGATCGAGGTCCATCGGTGCGCGCGCATGAACGGCCAGCTGCGCCTTGTCGCCTTGCCAGATGAAGCGTCGAGCATCCTCCTGCGCCTTGTAATCGAGCGAGCTCATGCCAAGGCTGCCGTCACTCGTCCGGGCTGGCGATACGTCGGCGGAAACAGGGACCTGGTCCGCGCCGACGAGAAGGAAGCTGTAGCCATGCACGGCCTTGCCGCGATCGATGTAATTGCCTACCGGAATCTGCTCGCCGCTGATGCCCGAGAGTTCGGACAGCTTTGGCAAGGTCGCGTGATCGGCATAGGTCAGGCCATAGCCGAGCGCGAACTGCGGCGCACCCTGTCCATGCACGGCGGTTCGTGGCCACGCATAAGCCAGTTTGCCGTGGAAGTCGTAGGCAACCTGTCCGTCAGGCTTGCGCAGCAGTACATCGGCCACGCCACCGCCTTCGCTGCCGGGCAGCCATGCCACCACGAAGGCATCCGCGGCATTGATTTCGCGATTCACCCACAGGGTGCGTCCGGTGAGAAAGACGCCGACCACGGGCACGCCTTCGCCACGCAGTTGGCGGATCAAGGCGAGATC
>DASXND010000395.1:0-10229 GCA_036495265.1 Dyella sp. | reverse complement strand
GAAGTCTCCCTCGGATATCGACATGGATTGTGGTCGTGCCTGGGAGGCCATGCCCTGGGCGCTGCAGAGCGGCGCTTCGCCAACGCATGACGAATGGCTGAGCCAGCACCTGACCCAATGCGATGCGTGCCGCGCAGAGTTTGCGCAACAAAGTCGCCTGCAGCTTGCCGTCTCATTGCCTTCGGATATCGTGCTCGATGTAAATGCCGGGTTGCGGCGATTGCTGGCAAGGGTCGATGCCCCCGATACACAGGACGTACCGTTCCGTTCGCGTCCCGCAAGTTGGTTGACGCGCGCACTAGTCGCTGCGGTGTTGGTCCAGGCCATCGGCATCGGGGTGCTGGGTGCAAAGCTCTGGGTAGAAGGCGGGCACTCGACCTATCGCACGCTAAGCCAGAATGCGACGCCAGCACCTGCGGGCGCGATCCATGTGGTGCCTGACGACAGCATGAAGTTGGCCGAATGGAATGCCCTGCTTCATGCCCTCCAACTGCAGGTCGTGGGTGACCCCAATGACGTTGGCGCATACACCGTCGTGCCGAGGGGAACTGCCTCAACGACGAAGGATATCTTGCAGAAACTGCGCGGGACCCGGGGCATCCGTCTGGCCGAGCCGGTTGCCATTACCCAATGAAGCGTAGCGCCCGTATGCTCGCCTTTGTCGCGGTCATGGCCGCGCTGGGTGCGTGTACCCAACCGCGCCCCACGATGCCGAAGAGCGACAAGGCTTCCCCGGGGCTGGTCGGAGCATCCTCGATGGATACCCGGCGAGACATCGTGCTGGCGGTGGCCAACCCGATCGACCCGCCAGCCACCCACGCGGGCTCAAGTCTGCTTGGGTACACCCCTTCGGGCAGCTATGGTGCCGGCCAACGGGCAGCGTCCACCTTGGCCGCCTTGAAGGAAAGCTATGGGATACGCGAGGTTTCCGGCTGGCCCATCAAGGCGCTGGGCCTGTACTGCATCGTCCTGGAGCCGCCAGCAGGCATGAGCCGCGAGGCGCTGCTCGGAGCGCTGGCGAAGGATAGTCGCGTGCAGCTTGCGCAGCCGCTGCAGGACTATTCCGTCTATGCGGAGGACGCCACGCAGGCGCACCGCTACAACGATCCCTACGTCAACTTGCAACGTGGCTTCGTGCAGACCGAGGCCGCTGTCGCGCACAACCTCAGCCAGGGCAGCGGGGTCCATATCGCAGTCATCGACACCGGCGTCGACATGATGCATCCCGATCTCAAGGGTGGCATTGGCGTAGCGAGAAATCTGGTCGATGCCGATGTGTCGGCGTTCACGGCTGACAGCCACGGCACGGAAGTGGCCGGCATCATCGCTGCGCTTGGCGATAACCATGAGGGCATCGTGGGCATGGCTCCCAAGGCGGTGCTCAACATCTATAAAGCTTGCTGGTACTCCACCACGCAAGGCGCGGGCGCGCATTGCAATACCTTCACGCTGGCCAAGGCGCTGGCGGCCGTGATCGACTCCAATGCGCGCATCGTCAACCTGAGCCTGGGAGGGCCTGAGGATCAGCTGCTCGACAAGCTTCTCGACCAGTTATTGAGCCAGGGGCGTATCGTCGTCGTCGCCATGCCTCCGCAAGGAGACGCCGATGGCTTTCCGAGCGATACGCCCGGTGTCATCGTGGTTCGCGTGAGCGATAAGTCGGCTGCGCCACCCAGCGTTCTTAGCGCCCCCGGCGACGACATCCTCACCACCCAGCCTGGCGGCGGGTACGACTTCACTTCGGGCTCGTCCATGGCTGCCGCGCATGTCAGCGGCATTGCCGCGCTCATGCTATCGCTCTCGCCCAAGCTGGATGCGCGCACGGTCCACGATCTCCTGCTACGCAGCAGCAAGACGTCCAACGGCGTGTTCCAGGTGAATGCGGCCTCTGCCATGGTGGCGCTTCGCGCTGAGCAGAAGGCTTCACCCTGATGCCGGCGGCGGCCTCTACCTGAGCCGCCCGGCGAGACTGGGCTGACTACCTTCCGGGCCATGACGATTCGGGTCTTATCGTGAAAGGCACAGAGCGCGCCATTTGCCAGGTAGACGAGGTCACGATCCCGGCGCCGGTCGCCTCATCGAACCTGCCCAACTGGGCCGGCGTGGAGGACGTCGACCTGCCCTTGTGCTTCGATGCCGGCGACGGCGACGTACAGCGGTCACGCGCCAGGGTGGACGCCTTTGTCTGCCTCGCTCGCGGGAAAACACGCGGCATCCGTCGGTCGCGCTTGTATCGCCTACTGGACCGGCACCTCGGCGGCAAGATCATCGATGGCGACGTTCTTGAGCGCCTGCTGAGCGCACTCGTGCAATCACACGCTGACGTGGCCGATCAAGCGCGCATCAGCATCCGCTTCGAACACCTGGTACGTCGCGCCGCTCTCCGCAGCGACAACCGAGGATGGCGGGCGTACCCGGTCCTGATCGAAGCGAGCGTGAGCGCCCAGGCCTTCCATCTCGTGCTTGGCACCGAAGTCGTCTATTCGTCGACCTGCCCGGCCTCGGCCGCACTGTCGCGTCAACTCATTCAACAACAGTTTGCCCATGATTTCGACACGGGAAGCTGTGCGGATCACGCTACGGTCATGGCGTGGCTGGGAAGCGAACGCGGCATCCTCGCCACGCCGCATGCCCAGCGCAGCACCGCCCGCTTGCGCGTGCGCTTTCTCGACGGAGCCCCGCTACACCTGATCGACCTGCTCGACCGCGTGGAACAGGCGCTGGGCACGCCCGTACAGACGGCCGTCAAACGCGAGGACGAGCAGGCATTCGCCCGCGCGAATGGCGGCAACCTCATGTTCTGCGAAGATGCTGCGCGCCGGATCTACAACGCGCTCCTCGCCGATGAAAGCATCGCCGATTTCCATATCCGGATAGCGCACCACGAGAGTCTTCATGCGCATGATGCGGTGGCCTATGCGGGCCGCGCTGATGGATCGGCGCCACTCCCTTAGCAGAACCCTCCGATGCCCCGGTTTGAGCATGCGTAGCTGCTGGTAGGGGCTTACGGTAGAGTCCTCACCCATGTCGCATGCTCGCTGCCACCGTGGCTGGGTCTTGAAGACTGCCGGGTCGTCATACCGGACGCATGCCTGCGCGCCATGGATGTGCTGCGCGGGGAAACACCTTGTTCGGCGCTGATTCGGCGCGACCCATCGCTTTCGCGCTGGAGCGCGTGAGCAAGCGCTATGGCTCGGTCGTCGCACTCGCCGAGGTCAGTCTCAGCTTCGCCGTGGGAAGCACCACCGCCTTGATCGGCAGCAGTGGCGCGGGCAAGTCGACCGTGTTGCGCCTGTTGCTTGGACTGGACTGGCCTGACCAGGGTGTGGTCAGAACGGGCGGCGAGATTCTTCAACGCGCACACGTGCTGGAACTGCGGCGGCGCGTCGGCTACGTCATCCAGGAGGGTGGCCTGTTCCCGCACCTCACCGTGCTGGGCAATCTCGCACTGCTGCCGCGCTATATGGGCTGGACGACTGCGCAAGTCCACGCGCGGGCACAGGAACTCGCCGAACTGACCCATCTCTCGCGCGACGTGCTGGAGCGTTATCCCGCCGAACTGTCGGGCGGCCAGCGTCAGCGCGTCGCCTTGATGCGCGGCCTGATGTTGAACCCCGATGCCCTGCTCCTCGACGAACCCCTGGGGGCGCTCGATCCTCTGGTCCGGCATGAGCTTCAGGACGAACTCAAGCGCATCTTCGATCAGCTGGGAAAGACCGTGATCGTGGTTACCCATGACCTGGCCGAAGCGGCGTGGTTTGCCGAGCGACTGGTCCTGTTCCGCGACGGCAAGGTCCTGCAGGATGGCCGGCTGGTGGACTTCTGTGAGCGACCGGCAGACGAGTTCGTGACTCGTTTCGTGAAGGCGCAGCGATACTTGCCAGAGGCATCCGCATGAAGCGCGCGCTGCTCACCGTGCTCACGGTGCTCGCCATGCTGCCTGCGCTGGCCTGGGCAGCGCCGGTGCGCATCGGCTCCAAGCAGTTTACCGAGTCGGTGATTCTCGGTGAGTTGGCGCGCCTCAACGCTCAGCAAGCCGGTGTCGACGCCAGGCATCAGCGGGAGCTGGGCGGCACCAGCATCCTGTGGAGCGCTCTTCAGCATGGCGCTATCGACGCCTACCCGGAATATACCGGTACGCTTACTCACGAGCTGTTGAGAGATGTCGCCCCCGACGCCGACATTCCTGCGCTGCGCGAGAAACTCAAACCACTCGGCATCGGCATCACCGACACGCTGGGCTTCAGCGACACCTATGCCATCGGCATGCAGGAGAATCGTGCGGCGCAGCTCCACATTTCGCGCATATCCGACCTGGCGATGCATCCCGAACTGCGCTTCGGCTTTTCCAACGAATTCATGGATCGCACGGATGGTTGGCCGGGTATTCGCCAGCGCTATGGCCTCGCACAAACGCAAGTGCGCGGACTGGATCACACGCTGTCCTATCGCGCCGTCGCGAGCGGCGCCGTCGACGCCATCGATCTCTATAGTACCGATGCGGAAATTCCTTACTACCACCTGCGGACGCTCAACGACGACCGCCATTACTTTCCGCGCTATGAGGCCGTCTTCCTCTATCGGCTGGAACTGGAGCAGAGCGCGCCCGCGTTCATCGCCGCTCTACGCAAGCTTTGCGGGCGCATCGATGTATCGTCGATGCAGCGCATGAATGCCGAGGTGAAGCTTGGCGGCATGAAGGAAAGCGACGTCGCCGCGCGCTTCCTATCCATCTCCCTCGTTGGCGGCGATGGTGGATTCTGGCAGCGCCTGTGGCAGCGCACCGCCGAGCACGTCACCCTGGTCGCACTGTCGCTTGGCATGGCGGTATTGCTGGGCATTCCGCTGGGCATCTTGTCTGCGCGATGGAAGCGCGCGGGCCAGCTGGTCATCGGCGTTACCGGTATCCTGCAGACCGTGCCGTCGCTGGCGATGTTCGTCTTCATGATCCCGCTGCTCGGCATTGGAACCTGGCCGGCCGCCGCCGCGCTCTTCCTCTATAGCCTGCTACCGATCGTGCGAAATACACATGCGGGCTTGATCGACATACCGCTCGAGCTGCGCGAATCCGCCGCCGCACTGGGCCTGCCGGGCAGCGTGCGATTGCGTCGCGTGGAACTGCCCATGGCGACGCGATCGATCCTCGCCGGTATCAAGACCGCGGCGGTGATCAATGTCGGTACCGCTACGCTGGCCGCCTTGATCGGAGCCGGTGGTTATGGCCAGCCCATCCTCACCGGCATCCGCCTCGACAATATCGGCTTGATTCTGGAGGGGGCGGTGCCTGCCGCCGTACTCGCACTACTCGTGCAAGGCCTGTTCGAAGGTGTCGAACGATGGCTTACGCCGCGCGGGCTGCGCCTCGAAGCGAGGCAGTAGTTGTCGAGACAGGCGCATAGGTTCTGCTTGTCATAACACCGAAAACTCAGCTGGCGGTTTCTTCAAGCCACCCCTGTGGCTGCATGCGCGGGATTGTTGCCATGGATGAACATGCCGGCGCTGATCGCGCTCAGCAGCGCCAGCCCGGCGGAAACCAGCATGACCCAGCGAAAGCCGGCAACAAACGACAGGTCCACTGCCCGTTTCAACGCCGCCGTCATCGCTGCCGGATAGCCGTCCGGAATGACGATACCGGCCAGCTTCTCGCGTTGCGCCATGACGGATGTGACCAGTGCCGCTGGCGCGTGCAAGGTCGCCAGTTGGTCGCTCAAGCGGGCATCGAAGGTCATGGTCAGCACGACGCCGAACACCGCGATCGCCAGCAAGGCCGCCGCACGTGATACCGCGTTGTTCACCCCGGACGCAGTCCCCGCCAGCTCTTCGCCCACGGCATTCATCACCGTCGTCGTCAACGGTGCCACGGTGATGCTCATGCCGACGCCCAGGATGCAGATCGCGGGGAAAAATGTCGTCCAATAATGGCTGCCGACCGACGGCAGTGCGAACATCGCAAAGCCGATGGCCGCTATCAGCGGCCCCACGACGAGCGGCAACTTGGGGCCAAACCGATCGACCAGCCCTCCTGCCCATCGGGACAGCGCGAACATGATGGCGATGAAGGGCAGCAGCGCAGCACCGGCGGCGGTGGCCCCAAAGCCTTGCACCTGAATCAAATTGAGCGGAAGAAAGAACAGGCTGCCCCCCAGCGCCGCATAGAGCAGCAAGGTCAGCACATTGGCACCGGCAAAATTGCGCTCGCGAAACAGCTCCAGCGGCAGCATGGGTGCGGCGACGCGTGCCTCCACGCGAACGAATAGACCTAGCGCAAGCACACCAATGACCGCGGCCATCCAGACGGGAACCGCCGCCCAGCCCCGTGACGGTGCCTCGATAAAGGCGAATACCACGCCTGCCAGTCCGACCGTCGCCAGGCCCGCGCCCGCGATGTCGATGGCACCGCTGCCTGCGTCCCCCCTGCTCTCGGGAACCCTCGCGGCGCAGATCAAGAGCAGCACGACGCCAAGTGGGGCATTCACCAGAAAGGCCCAGGTCCAGGAATAGTGATCGACCAGAAACCCGCCGATCACCGGACCGATCGCCGCCGTGATGCCACTGAATGCCGACCAGGTGCCGATGGCTGCGCCACGCTCCGCTTGGGGAAACGTGGCACTGATAAGTGCCAGGCTGCCCGGTACCAACAGCGCTGCACCGATGCCTTGGATCGCCCTTGCGGCAATCAATGGACCGATGGCCGTGGACAACGAACAGCCGATCGAGGCCAGCGTAAACAGAGCGGTACCGATCATGAAGATCCGCTTGCGCCCAAACCGATCTCCAAGCACGCCGCCTACCAGCAAGAGCGAAGCGAGAAAGAGCGCGTACGACTCCATGATCCATTGCGCGTCGGACGTCGTGGCACCCAGCTCGCGTTGGATCGCGGGCAAGGCGACATTGACGACCGTGCCGTCGACGAAGGCCATGCTGGACCCGAGAATCGCGGCGACCAGGGTCCAATGCCGCGAGGGTGCGGAACATGGCTTCGCCGTCCCGCCATACAGGACGGCGCCATCATCGCAAGGAGGTTTTCCGATCTGGCTCATGGCATCCGGTGCGGCACGTGGTCCCACAGAAGCCCGCCCAGCTTAATCCCCAACGAGATGCGGTGCAGGCGCCTGCCCTCAGGCCGTCCAGCTGCACCATGGGAGAGTGGGTGCGCCGCTGGAACGCTGATAGCCGATGACAAGTTCAGTGATAGGCAGGTTGCTGACCAAGGCCTGAGGATTTGCGCGTACCATGACCTGCCATACCCCGATCCAAAGCGCTTTCTGCAACACGTCGCTTCGTTGCTGGCCGAGCAGGCCCTACCCATCGGCGACTCGCGCGCCGCATCACCCGACACGGCGGCACAGCCCTCCTGGGATCACTATCGCTAGAGGAGATACGACCATGGATACCACCGCCCGAACCGTCAGGATTCCAGGGCCCGATCACCCGATCACGATCGAGCGGAACCCCCGTCGCGTCGTCGTGAAGCTTGGCGACCGGGTCATCGCGGACACGCGCGATGCCCTGGTTCTGCGCGAAGCGAGCTATCCCGCGGCGCAGTACATCCCTCGCCGGGACGCCGACATGGCGCTGCTCGAACGCACCGATCACGCCACTTACTGCCCGTACAAGGGTGAATGCAGCTACTACAGCATTCCGCTCGGCGGCGATCGCACGATCAACGCGGTATGGACGTATGAGCATCCCTACGACGCCGTTTCCGCGATCAAGGATCACCTCGCTTTCTATCCCACGCGCGTGGACTCAATCGAAGAGTTCGACTGAATCCTGTGGGCAAGTTCCAGCTCCAGGCTTTTCGTCGATGCATCGCGTGCGCACCAACCCTTGGCAAGCCACCCTGGCGGCCGTATGGCCGCAGGATGGACTTGTACGAACGAAGCGTCGAATCACCGCGCCACGGGAAGAAATAGCGCGAGCGATGCACCCTGCGGATCGCGCAGCACCGAGTAGCGACCGATGCCAGCGATATCCGCAGGCGGCGCGCAGATATCGGCACCGAGGGACTTGGCTTTCGCCGTGCTTGCCTCCACGTCCGCGACATGCACATAGGGCAGCCACATGGATGGCGCATCCGCGTTGAACGATTTCATGATGCCGCCACGCCCGCGCTCACCACTCTTCAGCACGTAGTACGAGCCATTGCCCAACGGTACGGCGTCATGGGTGAGGCCGAAGAGTCCTTCGTAGAATGCCAACGCACTGGCCGGATCGCTCGCTTGCAACTCATGCCAGCACCAATGGCCGGGCGGCATGTCGGCATCGGCACGATCATCCGCCGCGCTACGCCAGATCGACACGGTCGCGCCGACCGGATCGAGCAAGGTGGCGCCGCGACCGACGGGCGGAAAATCGGTAGGCGGCATCCACGGCTGCGCGCCAGCCAGCAAGGCCTGCGCATAGCTCTTGTCGACATCGGCCACGCTCAGGTAGATGCCCCAGTGGGCGGACTCGCCTTCCTGCGCGGGACGATAGCCTCCGATGCCTTCCCCGGCATTCATGATGACCTCGTAGCTGCTGCCACTCACATCCATCGGTGAGCAGGTCCAGCCGAACAGCGCCTCGTAGAACGTGCGTGCCTTGCCGGGGTCTGCGCTGGCATGTTCGACCCAGACGAGTTTTCCAGTCGTGGTATTCATGGGCTTGCCTCTTCGTTCAAGTAGCTCCAATCGCGTGCGCCCCTGCGCGCACTCCGTTTTCTACCCGCCAGGTTTTGGCTGCGTCGCGATAAAACTCTCCCGCTCGCGCATGACCGCCTGCGCACGGCGGACTTGCGGATATTTGCCGAGCAAGGCGGCGCCTTCCGGAAATCTCTCGAGGTGGAACAAGATCGGCGCCAGCATGAAGTCCGCCATCGAGGGTGAACCGCCCACCAGGAAATCGAGCCCGCCATAGGCCTGCTCGAATACGGCCAGCTGGCGGTCGATATCGGGCAGCGCGGCGTCAATCGCGGCACGATCGGGCTCGCCATGCGCGCCGCTGGCGCGCGTGCATGGGCGTATGTAGCGATTGACCATCGTGTCATAGACATAGCTATTGATCACGCTGACCCATTGCTCGCCGCGCGCCCGCGCCCAGGCACCACCGGCTGGCAACAGGCTTGGGCCGTCGAACGATTCGTCGATATAGCCGAGGATGGCGCGCGTCTCGTAGAACTCGAACTCACCATCGCGCAGCACGGGAATACGACCAAAGGGATTGGCAGCAAGTACCTCCGCTGAGCTGGGCGGCGCCGGTTGGAGCGTATAAGCCACTCCCTTCTCCGCAAGCGCCATGCGCACCGTGCGGCAATAGCTGCTGCGCGGGTCGCCGATCAGGGTAAGACTGCCAGCGCTGCCAGCCGGGTCGAGGTAGTCCGTCAAATGGTTGAACACCGACTGCCAGCCCGCCATGTGCCCGTCCCGCATGAACGCATCGGGGAAGCCGGTATGGCGCATATGCAGGGCCGTGCCGCCTTCACGCGCCATCAGGGTCACCTCGATCAGGGTGATGCGATCCGGCGCCATCGCGCCGCGCTCCCAGGACCAGGTGTAGGCCAGGAAATCGGCACGATCGAGCGCCTGGTATTCGCCAGCCACAACGAAAGCCGAACCATCGCGCGCCGCCATGACGATGCGATAGCGTCCACCTACGCGCGCATCGGCGCTCACGTCGGAGACGTGCATGCCGCGCGGGCAATGCCAGGCTGCCAGCGCATCCTGATGGGTGAATGCATCGAACACTTTCTCCCGCGGCGCGCGGATAAAGCGGGTCATTTCCAGCTGGAAGGTGGCGGCTTGAGTCATGGCTTTTTTCTCCGTACGTGAGGAGCGCGCATCTCGGTGCCATGCGTGCGTTCGACGAATTCGACCAGCCGATCGAGGTTGTCTTCCCAATGGCGCCGATAGGTCTCAAGCCAGTCATGGGCACCGCGCAAGGCATCGGCGCGTAGATGGCAGATGCGCCAGCGCGCATCGACCTCGCGCTCGATCAGGCCAGCGTCCGCCAGTACGCGCAGGTGCCGGGAAATCGCTGGCGCCGAGATGCTGAAAGGACTGGCCAGGTCGCCAACGGTGGCTTCGCCTTCGGCAAGCCGCGCCAGGATGGCGCGGCGGGTGGGATCGGCGAGCGCCGCAAAGGTGCTGGAGAGCGGATCGTGGTCGATGGACATGCCGTCACTTAACCACTTGGTTAATCGATAGTCAAGTGCCATCGCACGGACCATCGGTCCGTACGCGTTATCCGTG
>DASXND010000394.1:0-6182 GCA_036495265.1 Dyella sp. | reverse complement strand
CGCCCCGCCAGCGCCGACACCAGCATCAGCAAGGTCGACTGCGGCAAATGGAAATTGGTGAGCAAGCCGTCGATGCTGGTGAAGCGATAGCCGGGGAAGATGAAGATCTGCGTTTCGCCGGCGAACGGCTGCAACTCGCCATCGCGGCTCGCGCTTTCCAGTGCGCGGACCACAGTGGTGCCGACCGCGATGACACGGCCACCAGCAGCGCGTGTACGGCGAATCTGCTCCACCAGGCTGGCGCCGACGTTCAACCACTCGCGATGCATCTGATGATCTTTGATGTCATCCGCGCGGATCGGCTGAAACGTACCGGCGCCCACGTGCAAGGTGACATAGCCAAACTGGATGCCACGCTCGCGCAGCAGCGACAGCATGCCTTCGTCGAAATGCAGGCCAGCCGTGGGTGCAGCGACCGCACCGGGCTCACGCGCAAACACCGTCTGGTAACGCTCCAGATCGCTGTCGTCGGCGTGGCGCTCGATATACGGCGGCAACGGCATTTCGCCGAGCTTGAGCAACAGTCGTTCAAGCGGATCAGGCGACTCGAAGCGCAGTCGGAAGAATCCACCATCGCGCCCCAGCACCACGGCATGGCTGCCATCGGCCAGCTCGATGCGTCCGCCTTCTTTCGGCTTCTTGCTGACCCCCAACTGCACGGTGGCTTCGTGCGCGCCGGTGACGCGTTCAATCAAAATCTCGACCGCGCCGCCGGTGTCCTTGCGCCCATGCAGTCGCGCCGGCAAGACGCGCGTGTCGTTGAACACGAGCAGGTCGCCTTCGCGCAGAAAGTCGGGCAACTCGCGAAACAGGCGGTCCTGACGCGTCTGCGCCGCCACATCGAGCAGCAACAGACGGCTGGCCGAACGCTCGGCCAGCGGTGCCTGGGCGATCAGCTCGGGCGGGAGTTCAAAATCGAAATCGGTCTTCTTCACGGCGGGGCTTGGGCATCGAATAGGCCATTATCGCGCAAAACCCCATTTCGACGGCCAAACACCCCGTCAAGCCGCTGGCTTGCGGCGTTTCCTCAACGCGATCCATGCCGCCAGGGCAGCCAACGGAACGAAGACCCGCCGGTCTCGGTCGGCTGATGGCACCGGATGGCGTGTGGCGCCTGTACATAGCTGCACGCGACAGGAGGCGCTCCGCACCGCGAAGGCTCTGGTGGGAGGGATGGACCGCCACGCCACGCCCACGGCGACGTGACGCATCGATTAATCGATATGCAGCGCGGCCGTTCCACCGCCGCAGCGCAACCAACCGATGTTCAGCTGACGGCCCGCACGCAGCAGACCACTCTGCGTGCGTTGCAGAAACAGGCCGTGAGCCGTGCGCAGCACAGAGTAACCGTTGATGCCGTCAGCGGTGTCGCATGCGGCATTCACCCGCACCAGCAATGGTAACGACACATCAGCATTGCCCGCATTGATCAAGACCAGATCCTGTAACGCCGTACCGCCCCTGGCGCGCGCCACGCCCAGGAGCGACGCCTTTAGCGGTATTCGCGCCAGTACCGCGCGCCAGGTCGCCATGCTCCAGGCTCGCCCATCATCCTCGGTAGGCAGCCGGAACCAGGCAATCCCGACGAGACCAGGCGGCGCGTCGGACTCCAGCGCGGCCACAAACCGCTGCATGACCTGTGGATCGGCGAACAGTTCGCTGGCACCCGCACCCGTTACCAAGGTCGGCCGCTCACTCTCGACCGTGATGACACGCCCCTGCTCGTCCCAGCTCACCCGCATGCCATAGACCGGCAGAGCCGCGCGCCAAGGCTTGTGCGTATGCGTGGCGAAGTCGGCCAACCAGGCGCGCGCCGCCGAAGGATTGAATAGACCGGCCCGAGGCGACTGCACGGCGTGCACCTGTAGAACGGCTTCATCGGCCTGCGCCAAGACGGCGTCGAGATCGGCGCTGCCCAGCCAGGTCGGCAAAGCGGTGATCGAAAGGCGCTCGCCGGCGGGCATGCGGGCATGCAACACAGCCAGGAAGTGCGCGTAAGCCGGCAGGCGCGCCGTCGCGCAATCGTGGTCGATCTCCACACCGGCTAGCGTCAAACCATGTTGACGCCAGGTGTCCAGCACCATTTGCACGTCGGTGAGCAGGGTGGCTTCGTTCCAATCGGCAAGCTGCCCTTCGATGCGTACTACGGCCACCACGGGCTTGCCGGTGGCTGCCAGCGCCGCCCAATCGGGCGAGAACGTTCGCCAGTTTCCTTGCACGTCCACCTGACCGGCGAGCACGCGCCACTCGCTTACCTGATCGGCGCTTTGACGAACGGCGTCGATCAGCGATGGCGTCCATTGACGCTGCCATACATAGGCATCATTGGAGAGCGCGAGCTTGCGGCCCGAACAAGCCATCAGGGCAGCGCCCATCACGGCACCCAGCAGAGGCCAAGCCAGGCAGCGAAACAGACGTGTGTTCAATGTCGACAAGGCAGCGCTCAAGCAACCGGCTTTCGCCCATGGCAGCCCAATGTACGCTGGCTGCCTACCACCTGGCTTACAGCCACCCTTTCTGGCGAGCCAAGCGGTACGCCTCGATCCGGTTGGTCGCCCCCAGCTTGCCGATGGCCTCGGACAGGTAGTTGCGCACTGTGCCATGCGAGAGATTGAGCTGGCCGGCGATATCGTTCGCCGATTGTCCTTCCCCAGCCAGACGCAGTACCTGTCGCTCGCGATCGTTGAGCGGGTCGGCCTCCGACCATGCTTCCAGTGCCAGTTGCGGGTCGATGGCGCGACCGCCTCGATGCACCATGCGCAACGCCTCGGCCAGATTCTCCGCGGGCGCGTCCTTCAACAGATAGCCCGACACGCCGGCATCCAGCGCGCGGCGAAGAAAACCCGGGCGCGCAAAGGTGGTCACGATGACTACCTTGATCGGCAGCTGATGGCGCTGGATGCGCTGCGCCAGCTCCAGTCCGGTCAAGCCTGGCATCTCGATATCAGTGACCAGGACATCGGGCTTCAGGCGCTGCAGTTCGCGCCACGCCGCCTCGCCATCGGCCGCCGAACCCATAACGTCGATATCCGATTCGAGATTGAGCAGGGCCGATAGCGCGCCACGCACCATCGCCTGATCTTCGGCGAGCAACACGCGGATCAAGCGGCATTCCTCAGGCCTGCCATGTTCTTCACGGGCCCCTTGCCTTCGCTGGAGAGAACGCCAGCACCGATCTTGCCCTTCTGCATCCTGATGGTGCCTCCGTTGCTTGAAAATAGCCTGCTTGTCGTCGTCACACTGACGACCGCCAGCCCCGGAAGAAAGGCCGAATACGAGTCAGATATGCCCCTCATAAGGCACGCCGTTCCAGCGGCGGCAACGCCGAGGCTGTCGGCGCGTTGTCCTGGGCGTCCTCGCCCTCCCGCTCCCACGGATTCGTGCGCAGGCGCAGCGGCACATGAATATGCAGGCGGGTACCGTGGCCGGCCGGCGAATCGACCTCCAGCGAACCACCCAGCCCGCCGACACGTTCGCGCATGCCGTTGAGACCGTTGCCGTTGCTGCTTATCCCGCCGCGACCGTTGTCTTCCACGCAAAGTCGCAGCACGTTGGCCACCACGGTAATTGACACTCGTGCCTTGGTCGCCCTGGCATGTCGCGCGATATTGGTGACGGCCTCACGCAAGACCAACGCAAGGCCGCGCTCGACATCTGCAGGTAATGATGGCGGCAGCACGCCACTGTCCAGCGTCACCGCAGAGGACTCCAGCATCAGCCGCGCTGCCGCCAGTTCGGCGGCCAGATCGGTGGCGCGAAAGCCACTCACCGCGGCGCGCACTTCAGCCAAGGCATGCCGGGCGACCCTTTCGGCCTCCTCCAACTCGCGCCGCGCCGCTTCGCTGTCGCGATCGAACAGTTTGCGTGACAACTCCAGTTTCAGTGTGATCAACGACAGCGTATGACCGAGCAGATCATGCAGGTCACGGCTTATTCGTTCACGTTCGGCCGTCGCAGCCAGGCGACGAACTTCATCATGCGACAGCCTCAGTTCGGCGTCCTTCTCGTTGGTCAGTCGTTGGGCATTCACCACCAGGCCGACAATGAAGGTCGTCACGGGAAGCCAGATAACCGCCTGCCACGCGAAGTGCAGAAACCACGCTTCGACAAGAACGACAGCGTTCATGCCTGCCAGCGTCAACAGGTAGGTGCGCAGGCTCATGCGGCAACTGCGCAGCATGATGCAACCATAGATGAAATAGGTCAGACCGGTGGCATACCAGGGAAGCAGGATCATGCTCAGCGCTATGAGCATCAGCGCGTATTGGTAAGCAACCCGTCGCGACACCAGGCAGCACTTGGCGTACAGGAGCAGGAAGATCGGATAAGTGATGGCCGTCAGCACGGCCCAGCGCAAGGTGTAATGATCGAATACCGGCGTAATGAACACCCAGACCGACCACAATAGGTTCACAGCATCGGTCCACGGGGACCGGCCGCGCTGCGTGTTGGCAGCGACCAGAGAATCCGGCGCGGGTGTAAACCATGCACGTAGGGTTTTGCGCATTGCACCCACTTCCCGTTGTGTCTCCCTCTGGGGCTGCATGCTACTTCAACCGAGGCGCTGCAAGCGTCGCGCGGCAAGCAACAGAAAGGCCATGCCATAGGCACCGAGCACCAGGATATGTGGCCACGGATCGAGCTGCCCCACTCCCAGCGCCCGCAGCGCCAAGGGTTGCAGGTGCGCGCTGGGCCATATAGGTGCGATGCGCTGCAGCGTCGGCGGCAGCATCGACAGGGGTATCCATAATCCCGAAAGGAAGGACATCGGCAGGTAGATCAGGTTGAGCACGCCAGGCGCGCCCTGCCCCTTGACCAGCGTGCCTACGAACATGCCCATGGCGCAGAACGGCAACACCCCAAGCATGCCAATGAGCAGCAGCATGCCAGCCTGACCCGTCGTCAGCGTCACATGCGCCAGGCCGACGGCCAAGGCCAGAAGCAGCACGATCACCGTCCCCGCAGCCATCATCGCCATCAGCATCTTGCCTAGCAGATAGGCACCGGGAGGCATGGGCAGGGCGCGCTTGAGGGTGAGCAGGCCGTTGTCGCGCTCTATCGCCAATGACACACCAAACCCGAACAGGCCCGGACTCATCACACCAAACACGCCGTAACTGGCCAGGAGATATCGCGCCATGTCGGCGTTGCCGCCGTGATCCATCACGATGCCAAAGAGCAGGTAGAACATGGTGGGGAACAGGGTGACTGGCAGCAGGAAGCCCGGCGCCCGCAGGTAACGCAGGCATTCGCTGCGCGCTTCGGCGACATAAGCGCCCCATACGCGGCGCAGCGGCATCTCGCCGATGGTGATTGATGGTGTGGAAGACACTTCAACGGTAGCCATCACGCTGCCTCCTGCTCCGTAGAAGTTTCGCGGGTGAGTTCGGTAAACGCTTCGGCCAGGCCAGCGCGCATCACTTCCAGTTCCGACAACGAGGGATCGGCGTCCAGCAGACGGCGCAGGATGTTCTCAGGCGCGTCGGTGCGGATATGCAAACGTCCGCTGTCGCGTTCGACGGAAACTACGTGCGTCCAACGTGCAATCGCGACTTCGTCCAGGCCGCTAAGGCAACGTATGCGCGTCAATGCCACGCGCGAGCGCAATGCATCCACGCTGCCATCGCTGAGTACACGCCCCTTGGCGAGCACCACGACGCGCTGTGCCAGCACTTCGGCTTCTTCCAGATAATGCGTGGTCAACACCACACCACAACCTTCGCTCACGAGGTTGCGTATGGCCGTCCACAGTCTCTGTCGCGCATCGATATCCATGCCGACGGTGGGTTCGTCCAGGAATAGCAGTTCCGGCCGTCCGCACAGCGCCATCGCAAACTGCACGCGACGCTGCTGCCCGCCCGACAGTTTGGCGTAGGGCCGTGAGAGAAGATCGGTGATACCGGCCAACGTCGCGCATTCATCCAGCGTGCGAGGCGACGGGTAATAACTCATGGTGAGACGCAGCAACTCACCCACCCGCAACGTCTGCGCCAGCGTGGCCGACTGCAACATCACGCCGACGCGCCGACGCGCACGGAGGCTTTGCGGTTCCTCACCGAACAGTTCGACGCGTCCGGCATCGGCGCGTATCAAGCCGAGCAACAGACCTATCGCGGTGCTCTTGCCGGCACCGTTGGGGCCAAGCAGGGCCACTAGTTCGCCGCGATGCAACATGAGGTCTA
>DASXND010000393.1:0-6917 GCA_036495265.1 Dyella sp. | reverse complement strand
AAATAACCGGGCGCCCCATCCGGATTGAGAAAGTCGCGCAACGTGGTGCCGCCGCGTTCGATCGCCCAGGCCAGGATGCGCTTCACCTCCGCCGCCAATCGCGCATAACGCACACGCGACACGTTGCCCGCGGGCTTGCGTGGATCAATGCCTGCCGCAAACAGCGCCTCGCTGGCGTAGATATTGCCCACGCCAACCACGATGGCGTTGTCCATCAGGAACAGTTTCACCGCAGCCTTGCGTCCACGCGACAGATGCCACAGCAGGTCGCCATCGAAATCATCGGTCAGCGGCTCCGGGCCGAGCGATGCGAGCAGCTCGTGCGTTTCACCGGGTGCTTGCCACAGCACGCAACCGAAGCGCCGCGCGTCGGTGAAACGCAGGATGCGAGGCCCCTCGGTCGCGGTCGGCTCCAGCGCGATGTCGACGTGATCGTGCTTGCCGACCAGCGCATCGGGCGGCAACACGCGCAGCACGCCGGTCATGCCCAGATGCACCAACACGCTGCCAACTTGCGTATGCAGCAGCAGATATTTTGCACGCCGCTCGACGGCATCGATGCGCTGGCCCGGCAGCACTTCGCTGATCTCCGCAGGAATCGGCCAACGCAGATCGGGCCGACGCAGGGTCACCCCGGTAACGCGTCGACCGACGACATGCGGCTCGATACCACGACGGGTAGTTTCGACTTCGGGCAATTCAGGCACGACTTACAACTCGGCACGGTGGATGTAAATGTATGTAGGAGCGCACCCTGTGCGCGACAAACCGGCAGGATTGCCGGTTTGCACAGCGTAAGCTGCCCGCAGGGCGAGGGCCAGGGATGGCCCGAGTGAAAGGCCTACGTAGCGGTAACGCCGTGATCGCCCACAGGGTACGCTCCTAGAGGCGTGCGGTTAGCTCCAGTCGGCGTGGAAGCTGCCGGGTTTGTCGACGCGCTCGAAGGTATGTGCGCCAAAGTAGTCGCGCTGCGCCTGCAACAGATTGGCGGGCAGATGTTCGGCGCGATAGCCGTCGTAATAGGCAATCGCCGAGGCAAAGCACGGCACCGGCACGCCGGCACGTACGGCGGTAGCCACCACTTCGCGCAGTGCGTCCTGATACTGCGCGGCGATATCGCGAAAATACGGATCGAGCAGCAGATTGTTCAGTTGGGCGTCGCGCTCATAGGCGTCGGTGATCTTTTGCAGGAAGCGCGCGCGAATGATGCAGCCGGCGCGGAAGATGCGCGCGATAGTGCCGTACGGCAGCTGCCACTGGTATTCGTCCGAGGCGGCGCGAAGCTGGGCGAAGCCCTGGGCATAGGACACGATCTTGCTGAAGTACAGCGCACGGCGCACGGCTTCGATAAAGGCGGCGCGGTCGGCGGTGAATCCCGGCGCCTTGGGGCCGGCTAGCACCTTGCTGGCGACAACGCGCTCCTCCTTGATGGCCGATAGCAGGCGTGCAAACACCGACTCGGTAATCAACGGCAGCGGCACGCCCAGGTCAAGCGCGCTCTGGCTGGTCCATTTGCCGGTGCCCTTCTGCGCGGCACGGTCGAGGATCATGTCGACCAGTGCGTTACCGGTCTCGCTGTCTTTCTTGGTGAAGATGTCCGCGGTGATCGCGATCAGGTAGCTGTCCAGCTCGCCCTTGTTCCATTCAGCATAGACGGCGGCGAGTTCGTCATTGGAAAGGCCCAGTACGTTGCGCAGCACCGCGTAACTTTCGGAGATCAACTGCATATCGCCGTATTCGATGCCGTTGTGCACCATCTTCACGTAATGGCCAGCGCCATTCGGGCCCATATAGGCCACGCAGGGTTCGCCATCGGGCGCGCGCGCCGCGATCTCGGTAAGAATCGGCGCGACCAGGTCGTAGGCGTCACGCGGCCCGCCCGGCATGATCGAAGGACCATGCAGTGCACCTTCCTCGCCACCGGAAACGCCGGTACCGATGAAGTGCAGGCCTGCCTCGCTCATCTCGCGCTCGCGCCGGATGGTGTCCTGGAAAAAGGTGTTGCCGCCGTCGATCACGATGTCGCCCTTGTCCAGCAGGGGCTTGAGTTCGGCGAGGGTGGCATCGGTGGGTTCGCCGGCCTTCACCATCAGCAGCATGCGGCGTGGCTTTTCCAGCGAATCGACGAACTCGCGCAGCGTGTAGGTGGGTACAAGCCGGCGGTCCGGATGCTCGGCGACGACCTCGTCGGTCTTCTCGCGACTGCGGTTGTAAATGGATACCGCGTGACCGCGACTCTCGATATTGAGAGCCAGGTTGCGACCCATCACTGCCATGCCGATCACGCCGATCGCCTGCTGACTCATAGCGCTGCTCCTGTCGAGGAATGGCCTAGATATGGGGAGGGGAGTGCTAGGTGCAAGTGGGCTTGCCACCCGTCATCCCCGCAAAGGCCGGGATGACCCAAAAAACGGTCTACTGCAGCTGCCTAACCTCGCCGGTGACAGGCCGGGGCATGTAGCGTACGGAAATAAGCGCCACGCGGTCACCCACGCGCACATAGCGCTGCGGGCCGGTGACCGACATTTCGCCGAATTCCAGCCGCCGACCGTCCAGGCTCAGCACCGCCAGCGGCGGGGAAAGACCAATCTTGGCGGGCACGAAATCATTGGCCGGACGCCAGCTGAGCACGGCGGCTGCCGCTGTATCAACCATCTCGCCAAGGCGCCCATCGTCGGCGCGCACCGGCGTGCCGTCGGTGCGCCACCAATGGCCGTCATGCCGGGAGTAGCGTTCAGTGGCGCCTTGGCCCAGCCTGAGTTCCACCTGCGTGACGGATGCGGGCGAGAGATCCAGCAAGCTGCCAGGGTCCTGCGCGCGATCGCGCTGCCATTGCCAGCCAGCCAGCGCGATCAGCCCAACGGCACCACCGATCATCCACATGCATTGGCGCACGGCTCGCTTCATGCGCGACGACGGCGCCAGCTGATCCAGCCACCGATGCCCAGCAGCAACAGCGGCAGCACGACCAGGAAGCCCAGGGTCACGCCGCTCAGCTGCGCCTGCGAGATTTGCAGCACGCGGTCCGGCGCACCACGCGGTGGCAGGTTGACCAGGGCATCGTCGCCGAGCAGCCAGTCGAAGATGCGTTCGCCCAGCGCACGATTGCCGCCATTGCCGAGGAAGGTGTTGGAGAGGAAGTCGCCATCACCGATCACGACGACGCGTTGTTCTTTCTTATCCGGGCTCGGCGAAAGCCGGGTCATCGCGAAGGCGAAGTCCAGCGGGCCTTTCAGCTCGCCCAGGTTGGCGTCGTACTGGACCGTGGAGTCTTGCGCATTGTCGATGGGTTTGAATTCGGTCCAGCTCTGCGCGCTCGAGCGCAGGAACGGCATCACGGTCCAGTCGCTGCGTGCGGTCACCGCCAGCGCGGAGACCTGCGGGAACAAGGTGGTCAGCGTGAGGCCGCGCGTGATGGGGTTCACCGGGTAGCTACCCAGCGCGAGCATGCGCGGGTCTTTCAGGCCCAGCGCCGCACCCTGGCCATCGACGATGACGCCGGGCAGCACGCGCACACTCAGCGCATCGGCCAACACTTGCAGATGCAGGTCATCATTGCTCGGTTCGGTCAGCCACAACAGGTTGCCGCCATTGGCTAGGTAGTCGGCGAGAGCCTTTAGGGCGCCGTCGGGCAAGGCCAGCTCCGGGCTCGCCAGCACCACCAGGTCGGTGTGTTGCGGCACCGCGGCTACTTGCGAGAAGTTCAGCGGCACGGCGCGCATGCCGCGGCCTTCCAGCTGCGCCACGAAGGTGCCGAGGTCCGCATTGCCCTTGCCGTCGGGGCGACGCTCGCCGTCGCCGGAAACGAAGGCGACGATGCGCTCGCCACCGCGTGCGAGGCGTTCAAGCGCATTGGTGAGGCTGCGTTCGGACAGCTCATCCAGGCGCTGCTCGCGGCCCTGGTAGTGAATGATCAAGGCGCCGTCGACGGTAATGCCCAGCTCGCGCATGGCGGCCGGATCCTGTTGCGGATCGACGAAGCGCAGCGACAGGTCGCTCTTCACGCGCTGGTAGCGCTGCACGAAGTTGCTGACGGTGTTGCGCAGATCGCCTTGCGGCCCGGCGTAGCTGACGATCTCGACGGGACCGCCTAGCGTGGCCAAGACGGCACGTGTTTCGGGGGACAGACTGGCGCGGCCACCGTAGCTCCAGTCGGCGACATGGTCATAGCGCGCGGCGAGATAACCCAGCACGCCGGCGCCCACCAGCAGCGCCAAGGCGAACAGCCAGCCGTTCAGATGTCGAAACAGACGCGTCATCAGCCGCGCTCCCGCTCGGAGGCCAGGCGTTGCGTGGCCAGCGCCAGCGCGACCGCGATCATCAGCACAAACCACATGACGTCGGCGCTGGAAACCAGCCCTCGCAACAGCGATTCGAGATGGGCGCTCAGCGACAGCGCATTGAAAAAACCATTACTGACGCCGGCCATCTGCGCACCCAGGTTCACGCCAGCGAGGGCCAGTCCCAGCATCAGGCTGGTGGCGGCCGCCATCGCGGGAAGCGCCGTGAAGGCCGAGCAGGCCACGCCAATGGCGGCGAGCGCGGCCAGCATCAGCAACAGCCCCAGCGATGCGGACGCCAGCTTGCCCCAGTCCAGGGTGACGCCATGCGCGAGACTCAAGGGCATGGCCAGCGCCAGCGCCAGCCAGATCACCAGCCACAGCATCAGCGCCAGATACTTGCCCAGCACGATATGCGAGGCGGGCAGGCCGGTGGCGAACCACAGCGGCAAGGTGCCGTTGCTGCGTTCGCCGGCCAGGGTCGACATGGCCAGCAGCGGCACGATCACCAGCGCCAGCTCGGCGACGCCAAACGGCAAGATGCCACCGGTGAGGATGCTGCTCAGCATCGGTACCCCGACCAGGTCGGTGTAACCGGGGCCGCCGGGCAGCGCCGCCAGCTTGATCTGGCTGGCCAGGAAGCCACCCAGCAGCAGCACGAAGCGCCAGGCGAGCTGGGCCAAGGTCAGTGCGGCGAGCACCCAGGCCAGCGGGCGGACAAACAAGCGGCGAAGTTCCAGTCGCGTGACCGCGAACACACCCGTCCAAGGCAGGCTCATGCCGCGTGCATCCGGTCGCCGTTCCCATTGCCGCGCATGGCGATATCGAAGAAGGTCTGTTCCAGCATTCGGTGGTCGCCGTCTGTGATCGGGCCGTCATAGCGCAACTGGCCTTCGTGCAGGATCGCCACGCGATCGCAGGCCGCCGTCACTTCGGCCAGCAGGTGCGTGGAGAGAATGATGGCGGTGCCGGCCGCCGCCTGTTCGCGGATCACGCCGCGCAGCGCGGCGACCTGGACCGGATCGAGCGCGTTGGCCGGTTCGTCCAGCACCAGCAGGGAGGGTTCGTGCAGCAGCGCGCAGGCCAGCCCAAGCCGTTGGCGTTGACCCTGCGACAATACGCCCGCCAGTCGGCGGCCTAGCGAGCCGAGGTCGAGGCGCTCGATGATCTTCTTGGCGGCCTGTGCCAAGGCCACGCCATGCAGGCCACGCAAGCGCCCATGCGCGTCCAGATGTTCACTGATGGTCAGTTCTGGCCACAAAGGGGCACGTTCCGGCAGCCAGCCGATGGCCCGGCGAGCCAGTTCGGGGTGCTCGATAAAGTCCTTGCCATTCAGCTTGATGCGGCCTTTATCGGGTACCAGTGCCCCTGCCACCATGGCCAAGGTGGTCGACTTGCCCGCCCCGTTGACCCCCAGCAAACCCAGTACCTGTCCGGCGTCCAGCTGCAGGCTGAGATCCGTCACGGCAGCTCGTCCGGCCCGGTGGCGGGTGATGTGATCCAGTTGCAATACGGCGGTAGGCGCGGTCATTGCATGATTGTCACGGGGCCCCCACTTATAGACAACTGGGTGAGGGCCCTAATGCGTGGCACAGCACATTAACTTTGTCGCACGAAAGAGGTGCGACAATATTTTGCGCTGTCCATGCTGGCGGGTACGGAAACCCCTCGCATAGACTGATATTTCATACACCTGGGTGTTTTCCCATGCTCGACGCAGTCCTCAATTTCTTGTCCAACGGCATCACGCATGCCGGCTGGCTCAGCATGACGATCTACATGCTGATCATGACCCAGCTCACCATTTTCACGGTGACGCTGTACCTGCACCGCTGCCAGACGCATCGCGGTGTGGACCTGCACCCGGTGGTGGCGCATTTCTTCCGTTTCTGGGGCTGGCTCACCACGGGCATGGTCACCAAGGAGTGGGTGGCGGTGCATCGCAAGCACCACGCCAAGGTCGAGACCGAGGAAGATCCGCATAGCCCGCAGATCTACGGCATCAAGAAGGTGTTCTGGGACGGCGTCTCGCTGTACCGCGATGCCAGCGAAGTGAAGGAAGACCTCGAGAAGTACGGCCGCGGCACGCCGGACGACTGGATCGAGCGCAATCTCTACGGCGCGCATCCGTACTGGGGCCCGACCCTGATGCTGTTCATCAGCTTCGCCCTGTTCGGCGTGATCGGCGCCGCCCTGTGGGCCGTGCAGATGATCTGGATCCCGTTCTGGGCCGCCGGCTTCGTCAACGGCATCGGCCACTGGTGGGGCTACCGCAATTTCGAAAGCGCCGACACCGCGACCAACCTCATTCCGTGGGGTTTCTGGATCGGCGGCGAAGAGCTGCACAACAACCACCACGCCTTCCCGAGCTCGGCCAAGTTCGCCCTGCGCAAGTGGGAGTTCGACATCGGCTGGGCCGCCATCTGCGCGCTGCGCGCCGTTGGTCTTGCCAAGGTGTTGCGTGTGGCGCCGACGCTGGACGTTCGTCCGAACGTGCACCTGCCGGATGCCGAGACGCTCAATGGCGTGCTGACCCATCGCTTCGCCGCGATGACCGACTACTACCGCAACGTGATCATGCCGACCCTGCGCGACGAAGCGCAGCACGCCGGCGACAGCATCAAGTCAGTGCCGCGC
>DASXND010000392.1:0-5265 GCA_036495265.1 Dyella sp. | reverse complement strand
AAGGTGCGGTGCACCGCCAAACCAGCCGATGCACCGCGGGGACGATCACAAGGACGCGCTTAACCGTTCATCGCTCGCTCGTCGCTAAGCTGCTTGGCGTACTGCTCCAGGCACTGGATCGCCACGGCTACTCCGTCCTTGAAAAGCGTTGGGAGTGGCCATGTTAGAGGCTGGGCATGGGGGTGCTTCGCCTTCGCCTTTCGATGCTGCTCGTCCTCAAACCACAGTCGCGAAAGCGCGTAATGCGCAAGCGCAACGTCGTCGAAGGTCGTGCCGCGTGGCGAGGGTGCCTGTGGACGATGAGCCGGTAGACCGGCGGCGGGCGAGTCGGTGAACGGGTCACCCAAGGAGCGAAAAGACAGGCGTGCGGGTGCCGTATGATCGTGGACAGCCATGATCAACTCTCAGGTAGTTGGTGATGGTTAGCGGGTCGTGGGTGTTATCAGCACCTGCGGCCCGCGCCTCATGACATTGCTGCCATGGTCACCCGCGTTGCCCCAATCGAAAGAACGCCGCGAGTGACGGTCTGAAAGTAGCAAAGGCCAACTTTGCTGCCTGTCAGGGATTGCCGTTGCAGTGCCTCCGTTCCCGTGACATGGCTGCTGTGGTCCTCGGACTTCGGAGTACCCCCGATTGCTGACAGGTACCTGCGGCGTCTCTATCGGTACCGCAGCATCAGAAAGCAAGGAGGCCGGCGAGCCGATGCGCGGACTCGACGCCCAGCAACTTCTCACGATGTCGTATGAGCGGGCCAGCGCCTCGCCCATCACGGCGTCGATGCCGCCGTCAAGACGGACGCACTGATCTCTTCCGCGTTCGCGCGAGCTGCGCGCATGAATCACGTCGCCGGATGCAACCTTTCTGCACTCGACTGTGCACTTATGCAGCACTGAGCCGGTAGATATCCCCCACCCGTCGACCGCCCTCGGTACAGAAACACCGGTCCTGGAATGCGCAGGTTTGGCGCAGGGGCCGTGTTTGTGCGAACGCTTTCCAAGGCAAGGAACACGACACGATGACTCCGGCACATGGCAACGATGACGCAACACGGATCACCGATGATCGTGGCTTCCTGAAAGCATCTCAGCCTCCAACCCTCAGCGAAGGCGCCGACACGCGGCCAAGAAGGTGGGTGGTCCTGCACTGGCTGACGGTGCTGTGCCTGGCGCTGGCCGCCCTGCTGATCCTGACACGGGACGAAGTCGACGGACGCGCAGCGCGCGCGTGGCTGCTGGAAGGCCATCGCCATTTCGGCCTGTTCGTCCTCATGCTGTTCTTCGCCCGCGTCGCGCTGCGTCCACGACTTGGCAAGAGCCCCCCGCAAGGACGTGCGACATGGATCATGCGCGGCGCGGCAGCGGCTACGCACATGGCGCTGTATGCCACGTTGCTCGCACTGCCCTTACTTGGTTGGTCGTTGAGCAATGCCGAAGGCAAGCCCGTGCACTTGTTTGGATTGACCTTGCCAGCGCTCGTGGGGGCTGATGAAGACTTCGCCGATACGCTGCTGGTGTGGCACCAGGATGTCGCCTGGCTGCTGATAGGCCTGGTGTCGCTGCATGTTGGGGCGGCCCTTTGGCACCACTTCGTCCTACGCGATGAAGCGCTCCGAGTGTTGCTACCAAGGCGACGTCGCGAATAAGCGTACTGCCCACACGATTACCGCATCTTGCTGAAACCGAGGAGATTCAATGGCGTTGTTGATGATTCGATGCGGCGGTCGCCGCACCAGGCGTGTCTTTGTCTGGTACGCACTGCTGGCTTGGCTGATGTTGGTCAGCACCAGCGCTCAGGCCATTCCCGCCTATGCGCGTCAAACGGGGTCTGCGTGCGCCGATTGTCACGCGGGTTCCTATGGCCCAGCCCTCACCCCCTACGGCATGCGTTTCAAACTCAATGGCTACACCGATACCGACGGCAATGGCGTCAAGATTCCCGTGGCCGGCCAGGTCACGGAAACGCACAACGTTCCGGCGCGTGGCGAGAGCTCCTCGGCGCTCACGGAGGCCGATCTCTATGTGGCCGGGCGTGTTTCCGATCAGTTCGGCGGCTACGCAAAAATCGAGGCCGACAATATCGGTCATGACAAATACAACACGAGGCTGAGCAACCTTGACCTGCGCTTCGTCGCCAAGGAGCAGAAACTTGCCGGCAAGGACCTGACCATCGGCGTCAGCGTCAACAACAGCCCCGGCTTTGAGGACCCGATCGCGGCATTGCCGAGCGCATCACTGCTTGGACCACCGGGCGTCACCGGAACCTTGCTTAATCCTTCCAGCCCCAATGCGCCCGCGAACCGCGTCATTGGCGCCACGGTTTATGGCCTGCTGGATTCCAGCTGGTATGGCGAGATGGGAACCTACAACGCCTTGCCCAACTCCGTGCAAGATCGTCTGGGTTATGCGCAGTCGGGCGACCCTGGCAGGCTGAGTGATACGGGCTATTTTCGTTTCGCGTACATGAAAGACCTGAAGCGCCAGTTCTTCTCTGCGGGTGTGGTCGCGTTGACGACGAAACGCCAGCTGCCGCGCATGGCGTCCAAAGACGACCTCACCGACCTGGGCTATGACTTGAGCTACCAGTTTCTCGGCAATCGTCAGCACATCGTGCAAGTGAGCTACGTGAACATCCTTGAGCAGCGCCGATATGGCAATGAACTGGTCATTCCCAATACACCCGACCTCGTCGCGTCTGATCGCGCCAACGTCCGCGATCAGACGCTCAGCGTCACCTACACCTTCATGCAGAGCTACGGCGTCACCGTCTCTCATCTGGTGAACACCGGCTCGCACGATCCGGTGCGCTACCCGCCCTATGGCGACCCCGACACCACCAGTAACCTCATGAGTCTGTACTGGACGCCGTTCGGCAGGGACGACTCCTGGACCTCACGAGCCAACCTGAAGCTTGCCGCCACCTGGTTTCGCTTCACCAAGTTCAACGGGCGCGCCAACAACATCTTCGGTGCACCGCCCGGAACCCTTGTGACCAATGCGGGCGATCTGAACGCCTTTACGCTCTCCGCCAGCGCTGCTTTCTAAAGACAAGTACAGGAGTAAACGCGTGACTACATCATTCTTGCGACCGAATCCTTGTCGCATGGCGGCAGCGACCATTTTCGTCGGTTGTTTGCTGGTTTCTTCGCTGGTTCGCGCCGGTGATGCGGCCGCCGGCGCTGATGTCTTCAAGACTGAGTGCGCTGAGTGCCACACCGTCAAGCAGGGCCGCAACAAAAAAGGCCCCAGCCTATTTGGTATTGTGGGGCGCACGACCGCTTCCGTGACGGACTACAGCTACTCCGATGCTTTGCAGCAGGCCCATTGGGTCTGGACGACGGACAAGTTGCATGGCTATCTGTCGCAGCCAGCCAAGCAGGCAAACCCTGGCACGAAGATGAAATACAGCGGTTTGACTGATGCCAAGCAGTTGGACGACCTCATCACTTACCTGGACACCCTGCACTGATGACATGCGCCTTACGCCCTCCGATGGCCTGGAGGCCATGAAAGCCACTGACGCGACCTTATCGCCCCCATTGGCGAAGCCCCGAATACCGCACGTCACAGAATGATGCACCGCTCCCTCTGGTCATCGAGCACGGGATGTTGCTCGTAGTGGCGGCAGCGTTGCGGGTTGCTCTACGACCGGCCTCAAGGGCCACGGGCGCCTATGCCTGCCTGCTGGCCCTGGCCGCCGCAGCAGGCGTGATCGTGCCTGACACCGCTCAGTCGGAAAACGTGAGCGGCGAGGTCGCGCTCGCTTCACAGTTGGTGGATCGTGGCTTGGCCATCACACCTGCGACGCCCACCGTGCAGGCGGCGCTGTTCTGGTCATCTCCCAATGCGTGGTCAGTGGGCGTGTCGGCAGGCAGCGAGGCGAAGTCACCGGGACATCCTGCCGAAGCACAGGCACAGTTGTCCCGTCATGTTGCGCTTTCCGATGACTGGCAGATGCAAGGCAGTTTGCTTTATTACCACGTCGCCGGCACCGCCCATGTGCGCACGTACGATCGAGCCGAGGCGGGCGCAGACTGGATTTACCGGGATATCTTGACTCTTGGCGTGTCCGCCATTGCCTCTCCGGGAGCGAAGAGCGCCCGCCCCCGGCCTGCCGCCGACTTGAACGTTCGCTGGCCTCTGCCATGGCGGCTTTCCGTTTCCGCAGGAGCGGGGGTGGCCCAATACGTCATTGCGCCCTACCACTCCAGCTATCGTTACGACCATACGGGCACCTACTACTATGGCCAAGCGGGACTACGTTGGAGCCGCAACGCCTGGCGCGTCGAAGTGAACCGCATCGCCACCGACCCGGCGATCCGACAACAGTTGAAGGGCTTGGCCGCCTCACCTTGGCTCGCGAGCCTGTCGTGGTCTTTTTGATCCAAGAGCGACCGATGCATTCCATCAAAGCTCCTCTTCAACCATGCAGTCGGCGTGCCGATCACGCTTCCCAGTAGGTGCCTTACTGCTTTGCCGCATGCGTGGCCAGCGCATCCATCAACGCCGGCAATAGGCAATCGACAAAATTGATTACCTGGTGGCGTCGCAACGGAGATAGGGACGCACTCGAGAGATGACACCATCTGTGGACTCTTCTGCGTAGCATTCGCTTCCGAGCGACGAGTGAACTCTTCTCGCCAATGGCCTGGCAAACCGGCCCCAAGTGATGGCTGCCACGACGGGGCGTGCCTGCTCATAGCCGGTCAGCAAATAGAAGGTAGCTGCCCGCCCATCGCTCTTCATGCCAACGAGGACGTTACGTCTGGCATCCTACGCCTACCCTTCGGCTCAGTCTGTTTACCTCAGTGTGATACTCAGGTGCCTCATGCCCTGCTCTTGTCATGCGCTCTCGCCCAAGTGGCGATAGACAGCGGCGATATCCAGCTCGCCGAGTCCAGCCTCCACTGCATCCGCCCACACTTCGTGGATACGTTCAAGCGCTGGCATCTGGTGGTCTTTGGCGACGTCCAGTGCCAGGCCGGCGTCTTTCAGGCCCCAGGCAAGTGCCATCTGCGCCTCGAAACGACCGCTCTTGATCATGTCCAGCTTGGCCTTGGCATACGGCGTTCCAAGCGGACCGCCCTCCAGTGCTGACCAGAACTCGTCCGTCGTAAAGCCGAGCGTCTCGGCCAGGCGGGTGGCTTCGGCCACCCCTTGCATCATGGTGATCAGCCACGCATTGACGACGAGCTTCATGCGTGAGCCATTGCCCACCTTACCCAGCCATTGCGTCTTGCTGGAAATCGCCGAAAAGACAGGCTCGATC
>DASXND010000391.1:0-4929 GCA_036495265.1 Dyella sp. | reverse complement strand
GAAGCGCTCCATCAGGGGCACCCAGGCTTCTTCGCCACGGCTGACCGCGTCGAGCTCGTCTTCGAGCTTGGCGGTGAAGTCGTAGTCGACATAGCGGGCGAAGTGCGCGGTGAGGAACTTGCTCACCGCACGGCCCACGTCGGTCGGCTTGAAGCGCCGGCTGTCGAGCAGCACGTATTCGCGGTTGAGCAGCACCTGGATGATGCTGGCATAGGTCGACGGACGGCCGATGCCGTGCTCTTCCAGGGTCTTCACCAGGCTCGCTTCGGAATAGCGCGGCGGCGGCTCGGTGAAATGCTGGTCGGCCTGGATATCGTGGAGCGCAATCTGCTCGCCTACTGCCAGCTTCGGCAGGCGACGGCCTTCGTCCTCATCGTCCGCGCCCTTCTGGTCGCGGCCTTCCTCGTACACCGGCAGGAAGCCTGGATCGACCACCGTGGTACCGGTGGAGCGGAACGAGGCGTCGCCCCCGGCCACATGCGGCAGGGCGAACTCCACCGACACCGTGTTGAGGGTGGCGTGGATCATCTGGCAGGCAATGGTGCGCTTCCAGATCAGTTCGTACAGCTTGCGCTGTTCTTCGTTGAGGAAGGCCGACACCTCGCGCGGCGTCTGCATGGCCGAGGTCGGGCGGATCGCCTCATGCGCTTCCTGGGCGTTCTTGGACTTGGATTTGTAGACCTGCGGGTGATCCGGCAGCGCCTTGGCGCCGAAGTCGCGCGCGATCAGCTGACGCATCTCGGTCACGGCATCTTCGGAAAGAGCCACCGAGTCGGTACGCATATAGGTGATCAGGCCGACATTGCCCTCGCTACCCAGCGCGACGCCTTCGTACAGGCCCTGCGCGATCTTCATGGTGCGGCTGGTGGAGAAACCCAGCTTGCGCGCCGCTTCCTGCTGCAAGGTAGAGGTCGTGAACGGCGGCGCCGGGCGACGCTTGCGCTCCTTGCTGCCGACGTCGCTGACGGTGAGGCGACCGTGGGCGGCCTCCTTCAGCGCTGCACGCGCGGCCATCGCGTCGTGCTCGTTGGTAAGGTCGAACTGCTCGAACTTCTTGCCGTTCAACTTGGTGAGGCGAGCAGTGAAATCGCCCTCGGGGTGGCGCAGGGCAGCCTCGACGCTCCAGTACTCGCGGGCGACGAAGGCTTCGATCTCTAGCTCGCGCTCCGCGATCATGCGCAGGGCCGGACTCTGCACGCGGCCAGCCGAAAGGCCACGCTGCACCTTGCGCCAGAGCACCGGCGAGAGGTTGAAGCCGACCAGATAATCCAGCGCGCGGCGCGCCTGCTGGGCGTCGACCATGTCATGCGAGAGCTGACGCGGGTTGGCCACGGCGGCCTTGATCGCCTTGGGCGTGATCTCGGAGAACACCACCCGGTGCAGGTGCTTGCCTTCGGTCAGGCCGCGCTCCTTCAGGATCTCGCTGATATGCCAGGAGATCGCCTCACCTTCGCGATCCAAGTCGGTCGCCAGATAGATGTCGTCGGCTTGCTTGGCGGCCTTGGCGATGGCATCGACATGTTTCTCGTTGCGCTCGATCACCTCATAGGCCATGGCAAAGCCATTTTCAGGATCGACCGCGCCTTCCTTCGGCTTGAGGTCACGCACGTGACCGTAGGAGGCCAGGACGTGGAAGTCCTTGCCAAGGTATTTGTTGATCGTCTTGGCCTTGGCCGGCGACTCGACGATAAGCAGGTTTTTTGCCATGTAACTCGGTATCCGCCATCAATGGCCAGGCCCATCCGGGCTGGTCTCTCTATCTAGTTAAAGGCATGGCGGCTCGACGACGTCAAGCTGGACCATGTGAAAACACGGTGTAGAGCGCCTTTGCTCAGTCCGGCAACCGCTGGAAACGATTGCCGGGCAGGGCTTCGATCCGACCGTCGAGCTCCAGCATCAGCAGCGTCGACGACAACGAAGCGACAACCTGACCGGTGGATGTGATCAGCTCATCCAGCGCTATCGGCCCATGACCGAGGGCATTTAGCACCAGCTCGCTGGCTGGATCCGTTGCCGAAGCCGAACGACCCGTCTCAACCGGTTCAAGATCGAGCCGGCTGGCCAGTTCGCGACCCAGCGCGACGGCTGCAGGCGCAAGCGCCTCCACGATCTCAGCAGGGTCTTCGACCAGCCGCGCACCATCGCGGATGAGCCGATGGCACCCTCGGGCGAGCGGATTATGGACGGAACCGGGCAAGGCGAACACCTCGCGTCCCTGTTCGGCCGCCAGCCGCGCGGTAATCAGGGAGCCGGATCGCAGCCCGGCCTCCACCACCAGGGTGCCCAAGGACAGTCCACAAAGCAGGCGATTGCGGCGGGGAAAGTGGTCGCTGCGGGCCGGCGTCCCCGGTGGAAACTCGCTGACCAGGGCGCCCTGCTGGGCGATCCGCCGGGCCAGAGCCTGGTGTATGGGCGGATAGACCCGATCCGGCCCGGTGCCTATCACCGCCACCGTGGGCAATCCGGCATCCAGGGCGCCCAGATGCGCCGCCCCATCGATGCCCTCGGCCATGCCGCTGGTAATGGCGAAACCGGCCAGGCCCAGTTCGCGAGCAAACGTACGGGCCTGTTTCCGGCCACTCAGGGTGGCGTTGCGCGAGCCCACGATGGCTACCTGTGGATGCAGCAAAAGGCTGGCATCACCGGCCACGAACAAGGCCACAGGCGGCTGGGGAATGTTTTCCAGCAGTGGCGGGAAGTCCTCGTCGAGGCAGCACAGCAGGCGGTGGCCGGGTTCGGCCAGCCAGGCCAGGTCGGCGGCCAGGCGCGCTTGGTCCGGACGCATCAGCCAGGCGCGGGCCTCACCGGCGAGGCTGGCGGCCTGCCGACGCAGCGCATCCAGCACCGCCGTGATGCTGCTGTCGTGCTCGGCCAGGCGCGCGCGCAGACCACCGGGGCCCAAGCCAGGCGTACGCAGCAGGATCAGCCAGGGGAGCCACGCGTCGAGATCTTGGGTTTCGTCCATGGACGGACTTTAGGTGGCGGCCCCAACAGAAACGGCGCGGTGATGACCGCGCCGTCCTGTCGTCCACTGCCGTCGCTGCTTACGCAGCGGCAGGTTTATTCCGGTAGTTCGAGCTTGTCGTGCCTATGCACCGGGCGCAGGCCATCCATGACCAGGCCGTAGCTGACGCGGTCAAACGTGCGGAACACCATCACGTGGCCCACGAACTCCTGCGGCAAGTCCACGCTGTGGCCGGTTCCGCGATTCCAGCTGTTGCTGGCCACGTCGTCGGGAATGGTCTCGCCCGGCTGGTAGATCGAATAGGTCTGGCCGTTGTCCACGCCGTCCTTCGCACCGATGTTCAGTGCCACCACCTGGTGCGGACCGACCGCGTCGAAGGCATCGGCAAACGCGATGACACGCGCATTGCCCGGCAGCGACTTCGGTGCATGTGGGTAGAAGTAAGGGTCGTAGGGCTTGTCATCCACCGGCAGGATGCGATCACCCTTGCGGATTTCCATGGTGGAATCGAGCAAGAGCATGGTCGACGGATCGCCGGTGCGCAGCACCTCGGCGGTACCGATCACGCTGACCTCGGTGCCGATTTCCTTGCCGCGGCCGTAATGACCGTCATTGCGGAAATCTTCCTTCCACGGCGTCCGCACCAGCGATACGTTGCTGTCGAGTTCATGGGCCACCAGGTCGGCGCCGTTATCACGCCCCGCGTCGCCGTTGAAGTTACGGAAGACATTGGTCGGGCGCACGATCACAAAGCGCTGGCCCGGCTCGGCATGCAGGTCGCGTACATAGACATTGCGTCCGACCGTGCCACGCAGATCCGCCTCCTCGAAGCCCACGACGTAGGGCAACGCGGATACTTCGTTGGAATCAAGCACGCGCATTTCCTTGAGGAAGGTGCGCAGCTCGGACAACGGAATGGCCGGAACGGCATCGCCTTCAGGATGGACGCGAGGCTGCAAGCCCAGGCGCGGACCATTGATGAAGGACAGGTTGAGCACATCGCCCGGATAAATCAGATGCGGGTTCTGTACTTGCGGATTGGCTTGCCAGATTTCCGGCCACAGCCACGGCTTGGATAAGAAACGCGCGGAGATCGCCCAGAGCGTGTCGCCCTTTCGTACCGTATAGGTATCTGGATGATCGGCACGCAATTGCGCGCCAGCAGCGTAAACAGCCACAGTGACCAGCATGCCGGCCAGCAGCCCAATGGACTTTCTGATCATAAACGGGATTCCCCATCCCCCGATGCTCGGGCGAGTGTAACCGAACAGTTCAACCACGCAACTGGCGCCAGTTCGCAAAATGGCATGCCAGACACGAGGTTGGCGACGTACAATAATGCCCATTCTAGATCGCGCCCGGGCTTGGCTTTTACCAATTCGCCCGCAATTTGCGCGCTGAGGTAAATGCCATGTCCGTCTTGTCCATTCTCGAATTCCCCGATCCCCGCCTGCGCACGAAGGCCGAACCCGTGCGGGTGTTCGACGCCGAACTCAAGCAGTTCGTGGCCGACATGTTCGAAACCATGTACGCCGCCAATGGCGTGGGCCTTGCCGCCACCCAGGTCAACGTGCACCAGCGCGTGCTGGTCGCCGACATGAGCGACGAGCGTAACCTGCCACTGGCCCTGATCAACGCCGAGATCATCGAGAAGGATGGCGCCCAGGTCTATCAGGAAGGCTGCCTGTCGTTCCCCGGCATCTATGCCGATGTGACCCGCGCCCTTAAGGTGAAGGTGAAGGCGCAGGACGTGGACGGCAACGAGATCGTGGTCGAGGCCGAAGGCCCGCTGGCGGTGTGCATCCAGCATGAGATGGATCACCTCGCCGGCAAGGTCTTCGTCGACTACCTCTCGCCGCTGAAGCGTTCGCTCCTGCTCAAGCGCATGGACAAGCAGCGCAAGCAGGCGGCCAGCGCTTGAGCGAGCGCCCGTTCCGCATCGTCTTTGCGGGTACGCCCGATTT
>DASXND010000390.1:0-4038 GCA_036495265.1 Dyella sp. | reverse complement strand
GCACAAGCTCCGCTATGACGACTCGCTCGATGTGTTCGGCGTGCACGCCGTAGCCGGCATCGTCGGCGCCCTGCTCACCGGCCCGCTGGCGTCGCCCAAGCTCGGCGGTTTCGGCACGGTGGAATCGCTGTGGGGGCAGCTGTGGATCCAGGCCAAGGGCGTGGGCTTCACCATCCTGTGGAGTGCCGTACTCAGCCTGGTCATCCTCAAGCTGATCGACTGGACGCTGGGGTTGCGTGTGGACGAAGAGCAGGAGCAGGTCGGCCTGGATTTGGCGCTGCACGAAGAGAAGGCCTACAACCTGTCGTGATCTCGGCTCCCTCTCCCCTCCGGGGTACGCGGGGAGGGGCCATGGATGGCCCCTGCTTTGAGGAGCGAGGAGAGGGTTGGGGTGAGGGGCCAATCTTGCGACATAGCAATATCGAAGCGGGCTTTGTAGAACCATTCCCGCAAGCACCCGCCCCTCACCTCAATCCTCTCCCCAACGGGGAGAGGAAGCTAAGGCCGCAAGCCGCTAAGCTTTGCGCATCGCCACAAGCCGCACACCATGACCGCCCCCGACCGCGCCGCCGCCCGCCTTGCCTGGACCCGCTCCACCCTCGGCGACGCCACGCTGACACTCGAGCCCGCCTCCTCCGACGCCAGCTTCCGCAGCTACTGGCGCACGCATCACGCGGGCGCCAGCTGGATCGTGATGGACTCGCCGCCCGCGCAGGAAGATCCGCGTCCGTGGCTGGCCATGGGTGCGCGCCTCGCTGCCGCCGGCCTGCATGTACCGGCGGTGCATGCACACGACCTGGAGCAAGGTTTCCTGTTGATCGAGGATCTCGGCACGCGCCTGTACCTGCCTGCCTTGAACGACGACAGCGCGGACAAGCTCTACGGCGATGCCATGGATGCCCTGCTGCGCATGCAGTCGCGCATGGACTACAGCGACCTGCAACCGTTCGACCACGCCCTGCTCGTGAGGGGACTGGAAGTCATGCCGGAATGGTTTCTCGGCCGACATCTCGGCCACACACCGGATTGCGACGAGTGGGATGTGCTGGAAGCCGCGTTCGACGTGGTGATACGCAACGCGCTGCAACAACCGCGTTGCTTCGTGCATCGCGACTTCCATAGCCGTAATCTGCTGATCGTCGACGACAACAATCCCGGCATCATCGACTTTCAAGGTGCCTTGGCCGGCCCGATCACGTACGACCTCGCCTCCTTGCTGCGCGATGCCTATATCACCTGGCCGCGCGAACGCATCGCGGGCTGGGTAGAGTCCTATCGCTTGCGTCTGCTGAATGCCGGGATGATCGGTGGCGACGTCGACAGCACACGCTTCCTGCGTTGGTTCGATCTCACCGGCCTGCATCGTCATATCCGCGTACTCGGACAGTTCTATCGGCTGTGGTACCGCGATGGCAAACCCGGTTATCTGGCCGACGTGCCGCGGGTTTATCACTACGTAGTGTCGGTGGCACGCAGCTATCCCGAACTCGCCGAGTTCGTCGCCCTGCTTGAGCGTCACGCGCAAGGACGCGACCTGACCCAGGTGGCCGCCGCATGAGGCATGCGCTGATCTTTGCGGCTGGCTTGGGCGAGCGCATGCGGCCGCTCACCGATCACACGCCCAAGCCTTTGCTGCCTGTCGGCGGCAAACCGCTGATCGTGTGGCATCTGGAAAAGCTCGCCGCCATCGACGTGCATTACGTGGTGATCAACACCTCGCATCTGGCCGAACAGTTTTCTGACACGCTTGGCGATGGTTCGCGCTGGGGTCTGCGTATTCGCTATGCGTACGAAGGCCCCACGCCGCTGGAAACCGGTGGCGGCATGCTCAACGCGCTTAGTCTGCTCGGGCCGGAACCGTTTATCGCGGTGAGCGCGGATATCTATAGCGAGTACGACTACGCCGCTCTGCCTCTGCAACCGGCCGGCCTGGCCCATTTGGTGATGGTGCCCAACCCCGACTGGCATGCAACGGGCGACTTTGTGCTCGCGGATGGCCGACTGCGTGAAGACGGCCCTGGGCAACAACTGACTTTCGGCAACATCGGCGTCTATCGTCCGGAATTCCTGCACGGCCAGGAGCCCGGCCGCTTCAAACTGCTACCGCTATACCAACAGGCCATGCGCGACGGACAACTCGACGGCGAGTGCTTCGGCGGCTTCTGGCGCAACCTGGGCAACCCCGCCCAGCTAGCCGAACTCGACGCTCAGCTGCGCGGCAGCTGAGCGAAAGATGGCCTGACGCAAAATCCTGCCAGCTGGATGCCCGCGGTCGCCGACGGTATCCTAAACCACCCGGTTCAGTAGAGCGCCGGAGCGGCGCCACGGGCATCCCCAGTCGGTCGCGCCAATGACTCCCGCCTGCTGGCCCCGCCCGCTTCCATCCAAGGTGTGTGAAAGATGTCAGAACTGTGGTCCCACTTGGTTAGCTGGTTTGCCAGCCATGCTGTGCTCCCCGTACTGCAGTTCCTGCACCTGGAAGAACTCGCTGGCAATGCGAACGACATCTCGGGCGCGCTGCTGGTCGCCACGCTCCAGCTATGCATCATCGGCTTCATCTTCCGCCCGCTGGAAAGCGTGATGCCGGCGGAAAAATGGACCGACCGCAAGCTCACCCGCGTGGATTTCCAGTACACGCTGATGATGCTGATCGGCATCTTCCCCGTCTTCAGCTACCTCGTGCTGTCGCCGATCGCCAACTTCTTCGGCGGCCCCGACACCGGCCCCAGCGACCCCAGTGCCTCGCCGCTCGCGCTCACCCATTGGGTGCCGGTACTGAAAGAGCATCCATGGTTGCTGTTCTTCTGCTACTACCTCGTCTACGACTTCGCGTACTACTGGATGCATCGCATGCAACACGCGCTGCCGTGGTGGTGGGCGTTGCACAGCATGCATCACAGCACGCGCCAGATGAATTGCTGGACCAACGACCGTGGCAGCCCGATCGACGGCTTCCTGCAATCGATGATCCTCGCCGTGGTCGGTATCGTGATCGGCGTGGAGCCGGAGCAGTTCGCGTGGCTGGTGCTGGTGGGCGAACTGATGCAGAACCTCTCGCACACCAACGTTCGTCTCGGTTTTGGCCCGGTATTCAATCGCGTGTTCGTGGCGCCCAAGTTCCACCGCCTGCACCACATGCTGGTCGATCCGACCCGTCCCAAACTGCACAACTGTAACTTCGGCCAGGTGTTCTCGATCTGGGACGTGCTGTTCGGCACCGCGCTGTACGGCGAGCCGCCGCGTCCCACCGGCGTGGGCGACCCGATGGTCGACGACGACAACAACCACAACCTCATCGGCCTGCACTGGAACGCGTGCAAGCGCTTCTGGGGCGCCGTGCGCCGCCCGGCTGGCTGGAAGCTCGGTGAAGTGGCCTTCGGCCCTGATTACAGGCCGATCCCGGTAGACCAGCTCGACCTGCACGCACTGGGGCATCACGTGTTGCAGCCCGCCCATGCTTTGCACGAGGCGGAAAGCACCAGCACGACGGTCCGCGAAAGCGCCGAAACGGCCTGAGCCCAGGACAGCGGCAGCCCCCTGGCTCGCCAGGCCATTCAAAAAGCGCTGGGCTGGATCGCCGTAACCGCGCGAACACGACTCGTGGTGGGAGCGACTTCAGTCGCGACAAACACCAGTCTCGTTGTTCGCCATCGCGACTGAAGTCGCTCCCACGCATCGCGTTGGCTTGAAGCGTTCGGTTCCTGGGCTTGCGCGTCGGCAGCCGCGATCAAGCTGCCGCCTACGGAATCGAAGGGGCGGCTTCCCGTTCGGCCTTGCCCTGATTCAGTGAAACTCGACACACGACCTTCACATATCGCATGTAGGAATGGCCCTAGCATCCCCCTATGCCGCTGGCTGCCCCGCCTCAAGCTGAACGGCCGCCACCGGATAGTGACGCGAGCACGCATCGCCGTGTAGCGTGTGGCGCGTGGCCAGACCATCGAGGGTTCTATGGATACACAAGTGAGGGACATGGCGGGGCAGGATCCTCGGCACGTCGACAGTATCAGCACCCCCTCGCGGAACCCCTTGCCGGCG
>DASXND010000389.1:0-10492 GCA_036495265.1 Dyella sp. | reverse complement strand
GCAGCGCCAGCAACTCAAGGACGGCTGCGACATCATCATCGCCACGCCGGGCCGTCTGCTCGACTACTACAAGCAGCACGTATTCAGCCTCGACGCCGTCGAGGTGATGGTGATCGACGAGGCGGACCGCATGTTCGACCTTGGCTTCATCAAGGATGTGCGCTTCATCTTCCGTCGCCTGCCGGCGCGCGAGCAGCGCCAGGTCCTGCTGTTCTCCGCCACCTTGAGCCATCGCGTGCTGGAGCTGGCCTACGAGCACATGCACAACGCCGAGAAGCTGGTGGTGGAGACGGAAAACGTCACCGCTGACCGCGTGCGCCAGCTCGTCTACTTCCCCGCCAAGGAAGAGAAGATGCCGCTGCTGCTCAACCTGCTGGACCGTACCAAGGCCGAGCGCAGCATCATTTTCGTCAACACCAAGGCTGCTGCCGAACGCATCACCGATCGCGTGAAGCGCCAGGGCTACCGCGTGGGCGCGCTGTCAGGCGACGTGCCGCAGCTCAAGCGCCAAAAGCTGCTGCAGCGTTTCCAGGAAGGCCAGCTCGACATGCTGGTGTGCACCGATGTAGCCGCCCGCGGCCTGCATATCCCGGCGGTCAGCCACGTCTTCAACTACGACCTGCCGCAGGATGCCGAGGATTACGTGCACCGCATCGGCCGTACCGCACGCCTGGGCGCCGACGGCGACGCGATCAGCTTCGCCTGCGACCTGTATGCGATGTCGCTGCCGGATATCGAGACGTATATCGGCCAGCGCATCCCGGTGGCGAACATCGAGCCGGACATGCTGGTGATGCCCAAGCCGCGCGAGCAGGACGCCCAATTCATGGCCGACGTCGCTGCCGATAGCGCCGCGTTCGGGGACAAGGTCGAAGCACGCGAGAAGGATGGTTCGCCGAGCAAGCGTCCGCGCAGCCGCAACGATCGCGGCCGCGATGGCGAGCGTCCGGCCCGTAGCGACAAGCCGCGTGAACCGCGCAAGCCGCGGGTCGAGGTGGCTGCCGAGGAAGCCGTCGTTGCCGTGGCAGCGCCCGCCGAGGCCAAGCCCGCAGTAGAGAACGGCGAGGCGGTGGATGCGGCGGAGCGCAAGCGCCGCCGTCGTCGCGGTGGTCGTGGTCGTCGCCGTGACGGCGATGCGCCGGCCGTGGAGACGGCAGCGAGCCCAGCCACCGAGAACGGCCGTGCTCCGCGGGGCGAGCGTCGCTCATCCCGTGAGCGCGGCGGTGCGGACACCGGGCATGCGCGTCCTTCGCGCCAGGTGGCGATCACCTCCGGCGTGTCGAACGAGCAGCACTCGCCGAAGAAGGACGGTTTCTTCCGTCGCTTGAGCCGCTTCTTTACCGGCCGTTGAGTCCGTCGGATCGATGACGTACTTGCGTCAAGCTGTCGCGGGCCTAACCCGCGGCAGCCAATCGACAGAAAGCGCCTGACCTTCGCGCGTGCATCCCTTATCCTTCCCGCAAGGGCTCTTAGGATCGGGGACATGCGGTGATCCGCTTTGATCAAGTCAGCAAACGCTACGAAGGCGGCCACGAGGCCCTATCGCAGCTTTCCTTTGAAGTGGCGACAGGCGAGATGGCCTTCGTCACTGGCCATTCCGGCGCCGGCAAGAGCACCTTGCTCAAGCTGCTGGGGCTAATCGAACGTCCCTCGCACGGCGTGATCACGCTGGAAGGGCAGCACTTGGGCAAGATCGGCCGCAGCGGCATTCCCAAGCTGCGCCGCCGCATCGGCATGGTGTTCCAGGACCATCGCCTGCTGATGGATCGCACCGTATTCGCCAATGTCGAGCTGCCACTGATGATCGGCGGCATGGCCCCGGTCGAGCGCAGCAAGCGCGTGCGCGCGGCGCTGGAGAAGGTGGGCCTGCTGGCCTATGAGCGTCAGTTGCCTGCCACGCTTTCCGCTGGCGAACAGCAGCGCGTCGGTATTGCGCGCGCCATCGTGGCCAAGCCCATGCTGCTCATTGCCGACGAACCCACCGGCAATCTCGACCCCACGCTGGCGGTGGAGATCATGGGCTTGTTCGCCGAGTTCCAGCAGGTGGGCACCACCGTGCTGGTGGCCAGCCATGACCTGCCCTTGATCAAGCGCATGCGCAAACGCGTAGTGGTGCTCGATCACGGCCGCCTGGTGGCAGACGTCGCCGCGCAGGAGGTGCTGTGAGCACGCAACCCCAGATTCCGCTCAAAGAGACGCCTCTCAACGAAAGCCCGCTGCTTTCCGAAACCCAGCCGCGTGGCGGGCGCAAGCGTACGCGCCCGGTAGCGAGCTGGCGCGAACACCATGGCTGGAGCGCGGCGGCCAGCCTGCGCCGCTTGATGTCGCGCCCGGTGGGCACCTTGCTCACCGTGGCGGTGATGGCCATCGCGCTGGCCTTGCCGCTGACCTTCTATCTGCTGCTGGGCAATGTGCAGAAGATGGGCGAGGCCCTGGGGCAGAACCAGACGGTCAGCATGTTCCTGCAGCCGAGCCAGGGCGGTTCTGCGGCGGAGTTGGTGGCCAAGAAACTGCGCGACCGCCCCGACGTGGCGGCCGTCAAGGTAAAGACGCCGCAGCAGGGCATGGACGAGCTGGCCAAGATGCAAGGCTTCTCGGGCGCGCTGCATACGCTGGAAAACAACCCGCTGCCATATGTACTCGAGGTGCTGCCTGCAGCGGACGTCAGCGCCGATGGCGTCGAGCACCTGGTCGCGGACATGCGCGGCATGCAGGGCGTGGATCAGGTGCAGGACAGCGGCACCTGGCGCCAACGCCTGGAAGCCTTGCTTGGCGTAGGCCAGCGCGCGGTGCTGATTCTTGCCGTCCTGCTGGCGCTGGCGGTGCTGCTGGTGGTCGGCAACACCATCCGCGTGGATATCGCCAGCCGCAGTGAAGAGATCGGCGTGCTGATGCTGGTGGGCGCGAGCCGCGCCTTCGTGCGCCGCCCCTATCTCTATGCAGGCATCTGGTATGGCCTGTTCAGCGGCGTACTGGCAGCGGGTTTCGCGGTACTGGTCGAGCTTTCGCTGGCCGATCCGGTCGCACGGCTGGGTCATGCCTATGCCGGCAAGCTGCACATCGATGTGCTGCCGCCATGGCTGCTGGCGTCGGTGCCGGTGGCTGCGGCCGTGCTTGGCTGGCTTGGCGCACGCCTGGTGAGCGCATGGCAGCTGCGCAAGGCCGCCTGAACCGTGCGCGGGCTCACGCCCGCGTCGGAGGTGTAATGAGAGGGTTGCGTAGCCGGTGCATGCTGCCGGCCATCGAGCTGACAGTGCAGGGTGATTGCGCTGAGATTTTGCCGACAGGGAACGCCGGCCAAGACGTGGATGACAGGGGATGAGTGCGAGTTTCAGCAGTCGCGTGATGGGGGCGGCGCCCAGGGTGCTGGTCGTCGACGGCTCCAAGGTGGTGCGCCAGTTGATTGCCCGTGTGCTCAAGGCCGAACTGCCCGAATCCGAGGTGATCGGCTGCGGCACGGGCGCGGAGGCGCACGCCTTGCTCGACGGCGGTGCCTTCGATTTCATCACCATCGCGCTGCGTCTTCCCGATATGGATGGCCTCGAGCTGGCGCGTCACGTGCGCGAATCGGCAGCGCAGGTCTATGTGCCCATCGTGGTGGTCTCGGGCGATGTCGATGACCGCCTGCATCGCCGCACCCTGGGCGAGCATGTCACCGACTATTTCGACAAGTCGCTGGGTTTCCAGGCGCTGGCCGAATTCATTCGCGGCTACGTGCGCCCGCAGGACCGGGCCGAAGGCGACGTGTTGTACGTGGAGGACAGCCGCGTGGTGGCCTTGGCCACCCGCCGCATCCTGGAGAAGCACGGGCTTACCGTGCACCACGTAGTCAGCGTTGAGGATGCGCTGGCGCTGCTGGATGCCGCCAAGGCACAAGGCGCGGTGGGCGCCGACATCGTGCTGACCGACGTCAGCCTCAAGGGCGAACTGACCGGCGGCGACCTGCTCGAGCGGATCCGTCGCGAATACGGCTACGGCAAGGGCCGCCTGCCGGTGCTGGTGATGACCGGCGACGAAAATCCGGTGAACCAGGCCGCCTTGCTCCGCGCTGGCGCGAACGATCTGGTCGAGAAGCCGATCGAGGAAAAGCTGCTGATGACCAAGCTGTTGTTCCAGCTGCGCGTGTCGCGGCACCTGCGCGAACACGACGAAGCGGCATGACCGAGGATAAGGTCAAGCTGGAACCCTCCTGGAAGGCGCGCATCGGGGACTACCTGGCGCGGCCCGATATGCAGGCCCTCGGCGAATTCCTGCGCGCCGAAAAACAGGCCGGCAAGGTGATCTACCCGCCAGGGCCCGACATCTTCGCCGCCTTCGACCACACCCCGTTCGACGCTGTGCGCGTGGTCATCCTGGGCCAGGACCCGTACCACGGCCCGGGGCAGGCGCATGGGCTGTGCTTCTCGGTGCGCCCGGGCGTGCCCTCACCGCCCTCGCTGCAGAACATCTTCAAGGAAATCCAGCGCGATCTGGGTTTCCGGGCGCCGGACCACGGTTGCCTCACGCCTTGGGCCGATCGCGGCGTGCTGCTGCTCAATAGTGTGCTGACGGTCGAGCAGTCCTTGGCCGCCTCGCACCAGGGCAAGGGCTGGGAAGGCTTCACCGATGCGGCGATCGAGGCCCTGAACCGGGAGCGGGAAGGGCTGGTGTTCATGCTCTGGGGCGCCTACGCCCAGCGCAAGGGGCAGCTGATCGACCCGGCCCGCCATTGCGTTCTGAAGTCGGTGCACCCATCTCCTTTATCAGCGCATCGCGGTTTTATCGGCTGCGGGCACTTCTCGTCGGCGAACCAGTACCTGGAAGCCCACGGGGTCGCCCCCGTGGATTGGTCCCTGCCGCCACGCGCTCAGCTCAGCTGAGTGGCCGTTCACGCCTTCTGAACCGCCCGGACGGCACAGTGAGCCTCCCCCATTCGTCACACTGGACGAATGCACCGCATTCCTGTACGATGCAGTTCACTAAAGGGACCGGAACCATATCGGTCCTTTAGCACTCGTACTACCTGAGTGCTAAGCTCATCCCTCACAGGAGATTCCACACATGTCTCAAGCTTTGGTGACCGCCAACCTGCCGGTGCCGAGTGTCGTCGGCAGTTTGGATGCGTATATCTCGGCCGTCCATCGGATTCCGGTGCTCAGCCAGGATGAGGAGCAGGCGCTGTCGCGCCGCTTCAATGGCGAGAATGATTTGGAATCGGCGCGCCAGCTGGTGATGTCGCACCTGCGCTTCGTGGTCCATGTGGCCCGCGGCTACAACGGTTACGGCCTGCAGCTGTCTGACCTGATCCAGGAAGGCAATATCGGCCTGATGAAGGCCGTGAAGCGCTTCGACCCCGACCAGGGTGTGCGTCTGGTGAGCTTTGCGGTGCACTGGATTCGCGCCGAAATGCACGAGTTCATCCTGCGCAACTGGCGCATCGTCAAGGTCGCCACCACCAAGGCGCAGCGCAAGCTGTTCTTCAACCTGCGCAAGAGCAAGAAGCGCCTGGGCTGGATGAACGCCGAGGAAGTGCGCACCGTGGCCAAGGATCTGGGTGTGCCGGAAGCGACCGTGCGCGAGATGGAATCGCGTCTGTCGGGCCGTGACATCGGCTTCGAGGCCCCGGCAGATGCCGACGAAGACGCCAGGCCGGCGCCGGAAGCGTTCCTGATCGACGAGGGTGCGGACCCGTATGAGAACGTGTCCGACGCCGACCATGCCGACAACCAGCTCGGCACGCTGTCGGCCGCGCTCAAGAACCTGGACGCGCGCTCGCGCGACATCATCCAGCGCCGCTGGCTGGACGAAGACAAGGCCACCCTGCAGGACCTCGCCGACGAGTACGGCGTGTCGGCCGAGCGTATCCGCCAGGTCGAAGCCAATGCGATGAAGAAGATGCGCGGCCTCTTCGCCGCCTGATCGCTGCGATCGGCGTACCATGCCAACGGCCCCCTGTGGGGCCGTTTGGCTTTGCGGAGACATGGTCGCTTCCGTGCCCCTTAACCGGATGTTCGGTCCACTAAGCCATGCCCAGAGTTTTGGTAATCGAAGACGACGAAACCACGGCGCGAGAAATCGTTGCCGAACTTCATGTGCACGGCATGCTGGCCGAATGGGTCGCGAACGGCCGCGAGGGTTTCGATCGCGCGTCCCAGCATGACTACGACCTGATCACCCTGGATCGCATGCTGCCCGGCATGGATGGCATCGACGTGGTGGCCGAGTTGCGGCGCGTGCAGATCGATACGCCGGTGCTGATGATCAGCGCGTTGAGCGATGTCGACGACCGCGTGCGGGGTCTTCGCGCGGGTGGTGACGACTACCTCACCAAGCCGTTTGCGCCCGACGAAATGGCCGCACGCGCCGAAGTGTTGCTGCGCCGTCGCCAGCCGCAGGCGGCACAGCGTCTGCGCGTGGCGGATCTCGAGCTGGATCTGGTCAGTCACCTCGCTTACCGCAACGGCCAGCCGTTGACCTTGTTGCCGACGGAATACCGGCTGCTCGAATTTCTCATGCGCAATTCGGGTCAGGTGCTGACCCGCGCGATGATCTTCGAGACGGTGTGGGGCTTCCATTTCGATCCCGGCACCAACGTCATCGACGTCCATATCGGCCGGCTGCGGCGCAAGATCGATGGTGCGGGACAGCTGGCGCTGATTCACACGGTGCGCGGCACGGGCTATATGCTCACGGCCGCGCACGACACTTTGCCGGTGGCAACATGAACACACGTCCCAACGCCTGGCACTCGGCCACCTCGCGCCTGATTTTTATCTACGGCGCCTTGTTCGCCGTGTGGGGCTTCATCCTGGTAGGCGTTATCCAGTGGGAGACGACCCGTTACCTCAACGGGGTGATCGACCAGGTGTTGCTGCAGCGCATGCATTACATCGCCTCGACCGATCCCGCGCGCATGGCGGCGACGGTGGATGCCGCCAGCGCCATCGATCCGCACGGCATCATGTCGGTGGGGCTGTTCGATCGTGATCATCGCCCAGTGGCCGGCAATATCGACCGCCTGCCGACCTCGCTGGCGCAGGACGGCCAGGTGCACCTGCTGCAGCATGGCCTGCCGCGTCCGGACCGCGATGCCGAGCGCGTTGGTGCGCGCGGCCTGGCAAGCAGGCTTCCCAATGGCGACATTCTGGTGATCGCCAAGGACACCAGCACCATCGATGGCCTCGGCGCCATCATTCGTCGCGCGCTGTTGTGGGGCATCTCGTTGACCATCATTCCCGGCCTGCTGGGCGGATTCCTGTTACGGCGTGGTCCGTGGAAGCGCATTCGCGCGCTGCAGGAGGCGACCGATCCGATCCGGCAGGGCGACCTCTCCAAGCGCTTGCCAGTGAGTCGACGTGGTGACGAACTGGACCAGCTGGCCGCCATCGTCAACACCATGCTGGGTGAGATAGAACGGCTGATGAGCGAAGTGAAGGGTGTGTGCGACAACATTGCGCACGACTTGCGCACGCCGCTTACGCGCTTGCGTGCTCGTCTATACCGCACGCAACAACAGCTCGAAGGTCGGCCCGAAGAGGCCTTGCTGGAAGCGAGCATGGTGGATATCGATGCGGTACTGACGCGCTTTCGCGCGTTGCTGAGAGTCTCCGAACTGGAGGACCGCAACCGCGCCGCCTGCTTCGAAGAGGTGGATATCGGCCACGTGCTGCGCCAGGTGCACGAGTTCTATGCGCCGGTGGCGGAAGACCGCGGCCAGCCGTTCGAGCTGGACGTGCAGCCGCTGGCGCCGATCCGTGCGGACGCGCATTTGCTATTTGAGGCGTTGGCGAATCTCGTCGGCAACGCGATCAAGTTCACGCCGCCGGGCGGCAAGGTCAGTTTGCGCGCGAGCATGGACAAGCGTGGTCCGCGGGTGGACATCATCGACAGTGGTCCGGGCATTCCTGCCGATGAGCGCGATGCGGTAACACGCCGCTTCTACCGCGGCGACAACAGCCGCACGACGGCGGGCTCAGGCCTGGGTCTGAGCATTGTCAGCGCGATCGTGCGCCTGCATGGCTACGCGCTGGATATCGGTCAGGCGAGCACAGGTGCGCGTCTCACGCTGTATTGCTATCCGGTGGCACCGGGCGAGAAGCCCGGAACCTGTCTGTCCCGAGCCGTGCCAGAAGTCGCACCTGCGACGGCGTGAGGGTTCGCGGCCCCTAGCTCCTTCTCCCCAAAGTGGAGAAGGAGCTCCAGCCGTTGGCGGCAACATGAAAATATCTTCATCCACCGGGTTGCCCGGCTAGATCAACGGCGTGCGAAAATTTGTCGCGACGCATCATTTCGCGCACGGAAGTCCCCCGCATGCTTGGCATCGTCCGGATCGCGCTTACGCGACCCTATACCTTTGTTGTTTTCGCGCTGCTCATCCTGATTTCAGGAGTCATGGCAGCAGGCCGTACGCCGACCGATATTTTTCCGGATATCAATATTCCGGTGATTGCTGTCGCGTGGCAGTTCACCGGCATGACGCCCGACCAGATGGCCGGCCGCATGAATACGCCGTTTGAGCGAACGCTGACCACTACGGTCAACGATATCGAGCATATCGAGGCGGAATCGATCAATGGCATGGGCATCACGAAGATCTTCTTCCAGCCGGGCGTGAACATCGCCGTCGCCAATGCCCAGGTCACCGCCATCTCGCAAACCCTGATCAAGCAGATGCCACCGGGCGCGACGCCCCCGTTGATCGTGAACTACAACGCCTCGACCGTACCCATTCTTCAGTTGGGACTGTCGGGCAAGGGGCTTAGCGAACAGCAATTGGGCGATCTCGGTCTCAACCTGCTACGCCCGCAGCTGGTGACGGTGCCGGGTGCGGCGATCCCATACCCCTTCGGCGGCAAGACGCGCCAGATTACGTTCGATGTGGATCCCGCTGCCTTGCAGGCGCGCGGCCTGTCGACCCAGGACGTGGCCAATGCGCTGGCGTCGCAGCAGCAGGTCAGCCCGATCGGCACGCAGAAGATCGGCAAGTACGAATACGTGATGGATCTCAATAACTCGGCCGACCACGTGCAGGAGCTCGAAGACCTGCCGGTCAAGACTGCCAACGGCACCACCATCTATATCCGCGATGTGGCGCATGTGCGCGACGGCGCGCCGCCGCAGACCAATATCGTGCACGTCGACGGCGTGCGTTCGACCCTGCTGTCGGTGCTGAAGAACGGCTCCACCTCGACCCTGACGATCGTTGCGGATGAGCGCGCCAAGGTAGCGGCCATGAAGGACGCGTTGCCGGACAACCTGACGGTGACGCCGATCGGTGATCAGTCGTTGTTCGTGCGCGCTTCGATCAATGGCGTGGTTCGTGAAGGCATTATCGCGGCGGCGCTGACCAGCCTGATGATTCTGTTGTTCCTGGGCAGCTGGCGCTCGACCCTGATCATCGCCACCTCCATTCCCCTGGCCGTGCTGGGCTCTGTGTTCACGCTGTCGGCCATGGGCGAGACACTCAACATCATGACCCTGGGTGGCCTGGCGCTGGCGGTGGGCATCCTCGTTGACGAGGCCACGGTGACCATCGAGAACATCAACTGGCACCTGGAGCAGGGCAAGGACGTCATCACCGCGATCGTCGACGGTTCGGCGCAGATCGTGGTGCCTGCCTTCGTCTCGCTGCTATGCATCTGCATCGTGTTCGTGCCGATGTTCTTCCTGCCGGGCGTGTCGCGCTATCTGTTCGTGCCGATGGCGGAGGCGGTGATCTTTGCGATGATCTTCTCCTTCATCCTGTCGCGTACGCTGGTGCTGACCATGGCCAAGTACCTGTTGCAGGCGCATCCGCCGACCGCCGATGAGCATGGCCAGCACTTGCCGTTGCCGCCGCCGAAGACGGCGCTGGGTCGTTTCCAGCGGGGCTTCGTCGACCGCTTCGAGCGCTTCCGCGCCGGCTACATGGGCCTGCTCGACTTGGCACTGCAGCACCGCAAGGTGTTCGTGGTCGGCTTCCTCGGTTTCGTGCTGCTGTCGTTCGCGCTGCTGCCAGGTCTGGGCAGCAACTTCTTCCCCGACGTCGATGGCGGCCAGATCCTGGTGCATGCGCGTGTGCCGGTGGGTTCGCGCGTGGAAGTGACGTCAGCCCAGTTCGCCGACATGGAAAAGGCCATCCGCCAGATCGTTCCGCCGGACGAATTGGAGACGATGATCGACAACATCGGCCTTTACAGCAGCTCGATCAACACCATCTACAACAACACCGGCGAGATCGGCGAGCAGGATGGCGACATTCAGATCTCGCTGAAGGAAGGTCATCGTCCTAGCGCCGAGTACGTGAAGATTCTGCGCGAGAAGCTGCCACGCATGTTCCCGGGTACGGTGTTCTCGTTCCCGCCCGCTGACATCGTCAGCCAGATCCTGAACCTCGGTTCGCCGGCGCCCATCGACTTGCAGATCCGCGGCTATCATCTGCCTGCCAACTTCGTGTATGCGAATCAGTTGTTGAACAGGATTCGCCAGATTCCCGGTGTGGCCGATGCGCGCATCCAGCAGTCGCAGGCGGAGC
>DASXND010000388.1:0-4677 GCA_036495265.1 Dyella sp. | reverse complement strand
CAAGGGCATGGCCGTCGCGACCAGTCCTTCCGCCGACCAACAGGCATCCATCGACTCGCTAAAGAGCATGCATGGGGCGGCTTTCGATCAGGCCTATGCAAAAATGGCCCTGAACGACCACACGCAAGCCGTGGCTCTGTTTGAGCAAGAAGCCTCGACGGGGCAAGATGCCGAGCTGCGTGCGTTCGCGGCCAAGACCCTGCCGACGCTGAAACACCAACTCGATATGGTCAAGAGCCTGCCGAGCCATGCCGTAGCGAAGTCATTGACGTCGCTCGCGCCCGCCGAGAGGCTTGCTGTTGGCGGCCCATAAGCTGAGCGAAGAAGGTGACTGCTCACCGTGTGAGCCGGCCCGAAGCTTGCGCGGGCTGTGGAACACAGAAGGTGTTTGCCTGGAGCCAGCCTGGCGTTCAGCGACCTGTCGCCAAGGTCAAGGTGATCTCATCCCTGTTCCACTACGGCATCACATAGTGACGGCCACTCTCGGGCGCGATGCCAAATGAACGCCCGCCAGGTCGCCGCGTAACCCATATCGCTCGTCGAGTTGTTTGGGTGATTGGCGTGCTGTATGTCGTTTATCTCATTGCGGGAAACATCTTCCTCAATGGCCCGCTGGCGACACGTCTTGTCAATCGACAGCCTGAGACGCTCGAGGCGCATTGGGCGCGTGCGGAAACATGGTGGCCAGGACACGTCCGGCTTGAGCGTCTTCGCGTCCAGGGGCACGCGCGCAAGTTGCTCTGGAGTGTCGAAGCCGGGCAAGCGAGGGGGCGGTTAGTGCTTTGGGCCTTGTTCCGGCGCGAGCTTCGCTTTGGCCGCGTCCATATCACGGACGTGGACATCCATGTGCAACCTGCAAGCAGCGATCACAAACCACCGCCCTGGCGTCCCGACGCCTGGTGGCTCACGTTCGAGGGGATCGAGACCACCTCCCTACGCAAGCTGCAGTGGGGCGAGCTTGTCATGGAGGGCAACGCCGCAGGCGTAGCGGGTTTTACCCATCAGCTGCGTGGTGGCACGACCCAGATATTCCCTTCCGTACTGACAGCCAGCCAGGCCGCGCTTCGCTACCGCTCGCAACCTTGGCTGCGGGCGCTGTCCTTCAAGCTGCAGTTCGCGTTCGACCGCTACTCCTACGACGACCCGCCTGGCTGGCACAAGCTGGAGCGTGCGCGCATTCATCTCGTGGCAGATGGGGCCACTCCCATCATCAACCTCGGCGTGAATTCAGGCGCGAACGTCAGTGCCCCTTCAGTCGCGCCACACGACGGACACGTCGCGGTCGACCTTTTGCTCGATCACGGTGTCCTGGCGGCGGGCGGACACGCGAGCTGGAACGGTCCGGTGGAAACCGCGAGCGCAGGCGGCTCCCCGCAATACCTGGGCGGCCAAGCCACCATTAGCGTCACGGACGATAAAACGGACGGCCACTTTTCGGCGTCCCCCGCCGTCACCGGTACCGGCGCGAACATCGCCAACCACATGCTTATTGATGCGCGCCTCGACAGTCGCCGTCTGCTGCCGTTGCCCTCATCCAAGGCCGCGCTGGCACTCCTTTCGGTGAATGCCGAGGGGCATTGGCAGTTTGAATCCCTGGCCTGGCTGCAGCCACTGACCGCCGCCAAGCCATGGCTACGGTGGAACGGCGCGGGTGAAGTCGATGCGGCCTTGCGGCTTGCCCATGGGCAACTCATGCCCGGGTCGCGCTTGACGATTCCCCGGCTGGCATTCACCGCGCGTATTCTCGGCAATATCTTTACCGGTTCGGCCAGTGCCGACGGCCTCGTCGAGGCCGACCCTCGGGGCGCGCACAGCTCGATGAACCTGATGGTCAAACACTTCGTTGTCGCACCAGACATCCCCGCGGGCGAGCCCTACCTTCAGGGGCAGGCGCTGCAGGTGGCCATGCGTTCCTCGGCTGACCTGCTGAACTTTCGCGACACCGCTGTGACGCGCCTGCACTTCGCCCACGCTGAGGTGCCCGACCTGCGCGCCTACAATCGCTACCTGCCAGGCAAGAGCCTGTTCTTTATCAGCGGCCACGGCAGTATGGCCAGTGATCTGACCGTTGACGGGAAGGGCGACGTGAGTGACGGTCGGATGCAGCTGCACAGCGACGGCGCGCGGCTGGCCATCGGGCCTTCACGGCTTGATGGCAACATCGATCTGGATACGCGGCTTACGATGGCCAAGCGCGCCGGGCACGCCTTCGACGTGCACGATTTCAACTTGTCGATGAACGGTGTACGCGTCGAAGGCTCGAACGATCCGCCTTGGTGGACGACGGCCACATTGGAGCGGGGCACGCTCGACTGGGATCGGCCCATGCAGCTCAACGGCACGGCCACGATGCGTATGAAAGACGTGAGTGTTCTGCTCACGTTGTTCGCCGACCGGGGGGCGTTTCCCAAGTGGGTCGCCCACCTCATCGATGCCGGTGAAGCCCAGGTGCACGCCAACGTGCAGGCCCGGAAAGGCGAATTCGTGCTGGACCACCTGGTCGCGACCAACCAGCGAGCTTTGGTCATGGCGCGCTTGCGCATTGCCGACGGTAAGCCCGAAGGGGATATCTACGCCCGCTGGGGCATATTGGACGTCGGCGTAGCGATGGCCAATGGCGAACGCCAATTTCATCTGCTGCATGCCGCGCGCTGGTATGAGGCGCAGCCTGACCTTCTAACCACAACGGAGGTAGTGGCGCACTGATTCGCGGCACAGGTTCCTGCCCGTCATCGCCCGGGATCGTGGTCTTCCCAAGACAGGGCGAAGCTTGCGGTCTGCCGCGGTCGATCAGCCATCGTCATGAAGACGCGCGTACCCAAAGTCTTGCATGAGGTCTTTCATGGGTTCAGCGACCACGAATTGCTGACCCGCGCCGCCGCGCTGGCTTTTTACTCGGCGTTTTCGTTTGCTCCCGTCTTGCTTCTCGTGCTGTGGATGGTGTCCGTCATCAGGCCGGATTGGAATAACCAGTTGGTCGTCACCTTGACCAATATCATGGGGAGCGGGGCATCCTCGATCGCCGAGTTGGTCATCCGCAGCGCCCAGACCAACCCGCGGCTGCGTCATCTCTATGGCGGTATCGGATTGGTGGTGACGCTGTTCAGCGCGCTCGCCGTATTCACGCAGATGCAGCAGAGCCTCAACCATGTCTGGAACATCAAACCCGCGCCCGAAAAGGCGGTTGCGGGGTGGCTATTGGCCAGAGCTCGCGCTTTTGCGCTTTTGGTCGGCATTGCCTTCCTCATGATCGTGTCGTTCGCGGCCACTGCTCTCGTCAACGCACTGATTCCCAGCGGCTCCATCGGCTGGAACATCGTCGAGGACGTGGTGGGTGCCTTCCTGCTGGTGGTTGCGTTCGGGGCGATGTATCGCATCCTGCCCGACGCCTCGATTGCCTGGGCGGACGCCGTGCGCGGCGCACTGCTCACCACCCTGCTTTTCATGGCCGGAAAATTCGTCATCAGCCTCTATGTCGTGCACTCCAGCGTGAGTGGCGCCTATGGCCCCGCCAGCGCTCTCATGGTCTTGCTGATGTGGGTCTACTACGCCTCGACGATCGTCCTGGTGGGCGCCGAGTTGACCCACGGCCTCTCGTCCGCGCGCGGCGAGCGAACGCCACCCAAGGCATTCGCGAAACCCGAGTAGTGGCCCACTGCATTGGAGGACCGAGCACGGCATGCCGCGTTCTACGGCGGAAATGAACAGAAACCTGACGCCGTCCGGATACTTCACATCGCCCCGATGTTTGAGCTTTTATAGCTGAGCTGTCGCAATTCAGCGACAGGAGACAGTCATGGACAAGAATCGCACTGAAGGCACCAAGCATGAAATCAAGGGCGCCATGAAGGAGGTGGCAGGCAAGGTCACGGGCAACAAGGCCAGGGAAGCCGCCGGCCAGATAGAGAAGAACGCCGGCAAGATCCAGAAAGAAATCGGCAAGGAAAGAGACGACCGGCGCAAGCACTGAGCGTTGCTACGGCTGTGAATGCACGCGACGCCGTGACTCTTCGGACTTGATGATCATGGCGTTGCTCGTCCGTGAAACGTTCACGTGGCTCACGTGCTCGTTACCTGATCGCGCCCGGGCTGCGCGACGCACTATCGAATGAGCTTGGGCGCGCTGCGCCCCGGATCACCATGGGGGTTACCCGGCAACACGACAGCAGAAAGGAAAACGCGATGTCACTCATACTTCTAATCGTGCTGGTCATCATCGTCATCGGTGCACTTCCGTCATGGCCTTATAGCCGAGGCTGGGGCTACTACCCCAGTGGTGGCCTGGGCCTGATCCTGCTGATCCTGCTGATACTTCTCTTGATAGGGCGTATCTGATCTATCGCCCAAGCATGGGAGCAGGCTCTACCCGCGAGAACGACTGCGGTTCGATCGCCTGATCCGTAATCTTCGTCGGCCTCGGATTTACGCCGAAGGCATCTACATGTCTTAAAAAAACCATCCAAGTCCCGTAAGCATGCCCCGCACGAGGGCTGAATCTTCATCACAAGCCCTCGTTATTTTGACGAACGATGGACTGCGTTTCGCATACATCTGTGGCGTCACACGATGGGAGGTCCGTTATGCCAGAAGCAAAGACCAAGAAAGCCGCGGCGCGCGACAAGCGTCAAGGAAAGTCCGCAAGCACGCAGGCTGGCGAGTATGTACACGAAGAAATAG